>JAWUWD010000106.1:0-20570 GCA_034112085.1 Cyclobacteriaceae bacterium | reverse complement strand
TGAGTTATCGTCAGGAGAAAATTTCACTGGAAATACGTCAATTGATTCTCTACATGTAATGCTAAATGAAGCAATGGTCAAAGCATTAAACCTGGATGATCCTATTGGTAGATATATTGAGTTTAGAGGAGGGAGATATCAAGTCTCAGGAGTGGTTAAGAATTTTAACTTTCAATCATTGCATAGTGAAATTGGTCCGTTGGTCATGGGGTACAGGTCGAATAACATTCAATCGATAGATTATTTTTCCTTAAAATTTGATCCAGAATATACCCAAGAAGCGCTTGCCCATGCAACTCTGGTACACAATGCATTTGATGAAAATTCTCCAATTGAACACCATTTTTTAGATCAGCAGTGGGCAATATTTTATAAAAATGATCAAAGAGCGGGTGATGTTTTTATGATTGGCGCAGGGATCACCATTTTGATAGCATGTATGGGGTTGTTTGGACTAGCTTCATTTATTGTACAGAAGCGTACCAAAGAGATCGGTGTGCGCAAAGTCCTTGGAGCGTCAATACCACAACTCTTCGTGTTATTGTCAAAAACATTTGTGGTCCAAGTCGGGATTTCTTTTCTAATAGCCGTGCCTGTGTCATGGTATTTCATGAACGGATGGCTCAATTCTTTCGCCTTTAAGTTTGGACTAGGAGTAGGACAGTTCTTGATGGCAGGAGGAGCTGCACTATTGATTGCGCTGGTATCAGTGAGCTACCGTGTCGTTAAGGCATCTACACTCAATCCTGCTGAAACATTGAAAGACGAGTAGTCAGTTTAGGTATACCACCAAGCCCACAATATCAACAGTCCTTGAAAAGGAAGTCTTAGGTAAAGTATCCATTTTGGAATTCCTTTCCCTGCTTTTGAATTGGTGCTATGATATACGTTGGCAGGGAAGATGGCGATAAGTAGCATTATGATCCCCCATGCAGCAAAGTGAGAATAGATAGGGATAAAAAGAAATATTCCCAATAGGACTTCAGCAGCTCCACTTATATAATTCATGGCATTGTGCCATGGAATATATGGAGGCATGATTCTGAGGTAAAACTTGGGCATTACGAAGTGATTTATACCGGCTAGTATGTAGAGGATGGCCATTAGGTAGAGTGTGATTTCTTTCATTTATCTATTTCAAGAGGTTGTTCTTCGTTTCAAGAAGCGATAAGAACTTCTGCTTCATAAATAAGCATGAAAATTACGGATTAGCAAGTACGAGCTATAATTTACACCCGTTCTGGAGATCAGAACTTTCCCGCTCATTTGCTCAATTTCAGTATCCGAAATGCCCTCTGAACTACCAAGATGAAAACGATTGTTCCTATAATCAAATCAGGTTTACTAGAGCTCAGCCAATTTACCAAAACCCCAGCGATGATTACTCCTAAATTGATGATCACGTCATTTGAGGTGAAAATCATACTCACTTTCATATGTGCCTCTTCTTTGCTTTTTGACTTTTGTAAAATGTAAAGACAAGTTCCGTTAGCGATAAGTGCTAAAATCGAAACGATAATCATAGTCGAAAAGTCAGGAAGTTTTTCTTCTACTAAAAATCTCCTTAGAACTTCTACAAACCCAATAATAGCAAGTGTGATTTGCAAATATCCAGCAAGTTTTGCAATTCGCTTTTTCTTGATCAGTGTTCCACCTACCGCAAACAAACTTATCCCATAAACAAAGCTGTCTGCAAGCATGTCCAAACTATCAGCAACTAGCCCCATAGATTTTGAAATCAGTCCTGTAGCCATTTCAATAATGAAAAAGGCAAAATTGATCACAAGTACAGACCAAAGCAGCTTCTTTTGGTTTGTGTTTTCTTTAAAATCTGTTTGGTCAGTTTCTTCGGTTGATATTTTCTTTCCGCCTAGCTTGAGTTCGATAACTGATTTCTCGATTGGGTCAATTTCTCCGTTGTGAAAAATAGTCAATTTTCGGTTCGGAATATCAAAGTCCAAAAGCGCAATACTTGAAATTCCGTCTAATTTCATTCGGATTAGATTTTCCTCCGAAGGACAGTCCATTTTGGTGATTTCAAATATTGTTTTTTTTACTCTTTTTCTTGCTTAATTTTTCACACTAACACCTACATAGATAGCAACGCCTATCAAGAACTTAATGGTGATGAAAGTAGTATTTCTATATTTCGAACCAAGTTGTATAGAACTTATCGTCAACCTTTCTGGGTGATCACCAGTCGGAACCTGCGCGCAGGCCAACCACTAAAAGGCACCTTCTTAAACAGCCATGAAACTCCAAGTACATAAGGTTAGTCGAATTCTCAAATAAGTTTCAAGAAAGACGTTCCATAATATACATTTATAGAGGCATTCTTTATAGTCTATTCTCTTGTAGATCTTTGGCTAAACTTGCAATTTTTAGTCTTTTATTCCGCTTCAAGTATTCTTAAATCTGACGAATTGTCAATCATTAACTGACGATTGTAATAGTTTATATGTTCAAGAACTGCGAAAGTATTGGCCAAAACCCCCAAAAATATTAAATTTTCAGATATAATCTACCAGTCATTTTGATATAACTGAATTCCAAATATTATTGGAATAAGACCAATTAAGACCAAATTTGATTTTTTGGAATTCTTAAAAATGATTAAGTTTTTTTCTTGATTGAAGGGCTTATTTGTTAACCCATATAGTTTTAGTTTCCAATAGTGTTGACCTTGAATCAATATTATTATGCAGATAAAAATCCCGTAGGAAAGAAAAAGTATATCTGTAAATGAATTTTTAAGAATTAGATAAACTAAACCCACTGGGAAGGTCACAAAAGCGTGAAATTTTTCCAGTGGATAATAACTCTTCAATCTTTTAATCAGTTTTTGTTTACTCATGTTCTTTTGGCAACTTCTCGTTAATAATTTGATGCATGGATTTGTGTTTATAAACTATTATAGACCCAAATTAGAACATAATTTATTCGGATGAAAATTTTTCAGATCACTTGACTGATCTACGGTTCATTGGGCTGGATATAGAAAGGCCAAAGATGGAGATCACTAACAATTGACCCTGCAAATGAATGAATTTATGTATTTCATTTTGGTTCCTTAATCTTAGAAATCGTAATTCCTTTTTTTTCACCTTTCATCACCTGATCATCGATGGCCATATTGATCGCAGACCTGACTAGGGCTATTACTTTATCGTTTCTGTAGTCTGCTGATTTCTTAACTGGGATATGCCTAATCAATTTCCCTGTGCCCTGTAGTAGATTGTGGGGATCATCGAGCAATGTTCCTTTATGAAAGCCAAGATTGACATGATTACTGTAAATGGGCAGCATACAGAATCCGTCTGATAGTTTTTCAGAGAGACAATAAACTGAAGTCAAAGCATGCGTGTGGTATAATAACTCAACACTATCCGGATAAAGAGATAATATGTAATCTCTAAGATCTGTATATAGATCGATTAAAGGTTGTTCTTTGAAATCAAGAAAATACTGAAAGTGGGGATGTATTTCTCTTGTCATGGTGTTTTGTTAAAGGCAATCCAAACTACAGAAAAATGACCCTAATAATATGGATCAACATCAAAAATAATACGAGACGATTTCATGACTTTATCCAATCGGATGGTTTCAGCCTGATGTTTGATGACTGCTTTGAATTTCTGCAGCGCAATATCCTTGCGCTCTATTTTGATCATAATACGCATCAGGTATTGATTGCGAACTCTATTGATGCCGGGTTCTTGAGGTCCCAAGATACGTTCTTGCCCAAATTGTTCTACCAATAAGTTGGCAAGCTTGACCGCTGTGATATTACAGATGTCTTTATCTTTGTTCTTGATGGTAATCGTGATCAGTCGATGAAATGGCGGGTATTTGAAGCGCTCCCTTTCTTCGATCTCTTTTTGATAAAAACCAAGATAATCGTTGTTGATGATGTATTGTAGCACCGGCTGCTCTGGTTGAGCAGTTTGGATCACTACTGTTCCCTTTTTGTCCTTACGGCCTGCTCGCCCACTTACTTGAGTGATCATCTGGAAGGTTCTTTCAAAGGCTCTGAAATCTGGGTAGTAGAGCATGCGATCAATGTCCAATACGCCAACAAGACTAACATTATCGAAATCTAACCCTTTAGTGACCATTTGTGTACCCACCAATATGTCTATACTACCACTTTCGAAGTTGTCAATGATGCGTTGATAGCCGTATTTATTTCTGGTAGTATCCAAGTCCATGCGCTGAATGCGTGCTTCTGGAATGAACAGTGTAAGATCTTCTTCGATCTTCTCCGTACCAAATCCGATATTCTTTAACTCTGTCGATTCACAGGCATTACATTTAGAAGGAACAGGTGAGTTGAAGCCACAATAGTGACAACGCAGTTCATTTTTATAGAGGTGATAAGTAAGACTCACCGAACAGTTTTCACACTGAGGAATCCACCCACATTGCTCACAGTTGAGCAATGGTGCATAACCTCTTCTGTTTTGAAAAATAATCGACTGTTCCTTTATATTGATTTTGTTGATGATCGTATCTAATAACTCCTCTGTAAAGTCATTCTTGAGTTTCTTTCGTTTACGCGCTCTGATCAGGTCAACGACCACCGTCTCTGGTAATGAGGCACCTCCAAATCTTTTATCAAGGGTAACTAAATGGTATTTCCCATTGATCGCATGATGGTAGGTTTCTACTGAAGGAGTGGCTGAGCCAAGCAGTACTTTTGCGTGATTCTTAGTCGCTAGATAGATGGCGACATCTCTGGCGTTGTAGCGTGGTGCGGGATCATGCTGCTTGTAGGATGTTTCATGCTCTTCATCAATCACAATCAGCCCAAGATTGTCAAAGGGCAGGAAGACCGCGGATCTCACTCCCACCACAAATGAGAACTTCCCACTTAATATGCCATTCCAAACTTCGATGCGCTCATTGTCGGAGAACTTGGAATGATATACACCCATTTCGTTGCCAAATACTTTTCGGAGACGAGCTACTATTTGCGTAGTCAAAGCGATCTCAGGCACGAGATAAAGGACTTGATGTCCACTATCCAGCACCTCGCGGATCAGGTCAGAATAGATAGCTGTTTTACCACTGCCGGTGATTCCGTGAAGTAGGACTGGTTTGTTTTGGTCAAACCCAGCCATGATTTCCTGTTTGGCTATGGCTTGTAAGTCTGTCAGTTCTTGAACAGGTTGACTTTCGATTGGAATATTTTCAAACCTGGAAACGATGTGTTCGAAGCTTTCAAATACCTGATTCTTAATCAGCGTCTGTAAACTTGATATGGATAGCCCCTCTTCTTTAAAAACTTTCTTAGTAAGCCCTAGATCATTTGCAGAGTTATTTTTTATAGCATCTACTTCTTGCAGATACTTTAATAGTATGTCGGTTTGTTTTGCCTTTTTTTCAAGTGCTGAAAAGAGTTCTTGAATCGCTGCTTCATTCAGATATTTTTCAATCAGCCTTACCCTAGATTCAATTTTAGGTTTGTATTTTTCTTTGATTTCTTCGAATATGATAATGGCTTCTTTCGAAACCAATGACTTGATCAGTCGGTAGATATTCTTCAGATTGAGCAATTGCCCAATCTCTTTGTATGACAGGGTATTGTCATTTTGAAGATTGTTAAGTATGGTAGTTTCCTGTGTTGACAGCTCGAATTCACTATCTGTATTGTTGAAATTAGGATTGAGCTGTACCCGTGATTCGCTACTCAGTTTGAGCCCTGTCGGGATCATATTGTTCATCACCTCTCCAATGGTGCACATGTAGTAGTCTGCTATCCATTGCATTAGCTCTATTTGCAGTGGATTTACGATCGGTTCTGTATCCAGAATATCCAGAATATCCCTAGCCTCATATTGCTCTGGAGCTTCGCGATGAATTGTTTTGATAATACCCGTGATGACCTTGTGTTTCCCAAAAGGCACGATGACTCGATAGCCTATCTGAAGCGCATCATTGAGTTCTTCAGGGATCTTATAAGTGAATGCCTTTGGAATAGGTACAGGCAATATGACATCCGCAAAAAGGGTGTTGGATTCAGTGGAGTTGGAAGTGTGAATTTGCAGTTGTTGCATATAATGTCAAGTGCTCGCAAAATATAAAATCAATATAGATAAGCAATGAATTAACTGAGTTGAATGATAAAACGGATTATTATTAAAATCATCATTAACTATTATATTTCCTCTATTAGTTCATTATCTTACGAAATAGGCTATTGAGAAGTAATAAAAAGAGACTATGAAGAAAAGAGTGATGATATTGACTGGAGGGGGAGATTGTCCAGGGCTAAATGCGGTAATTCGTGGAGTTGTCAAGCGGGCAAGGAAAGAAAAGGAATGGGAAGTTTTGGGCAGCATGGAAGCCTTCAACGGAATCTTGAAAGAGCCTATGGAGCTTATGAAGCTTACTAAGAAAAAGACTGCTGGGATTCATGTCAAAGGAGGAACGATTCTGAAAACTACCAGTAAGGGAAACCCTTTCAGTTTTCCAACACAAAAGGAAGATGGAAGCTGGTATGAATTGGACAGATCGGATGAGCTGATCGCCAAGCTTAAAGAGCTCAATGTCGAGGCAGTCATTAATGTGGGAGGAGAAGGTTCGCAGAGTATTTCACATCAACTCCAACAAAAGGGCCTCAATATCATTGGAGTGCCAAAGACCATTGATAACGATTTGTCTTCAACAGATCTGACTTTTGGATTTAGAACCGCTGTACAGATCGCAACTGACAGCCTTGATAAGTTAGTGACCACAGGGGAGAGTCATCATCGCGTGATGATCATGGAGGTGATGGGAAGAGATGCGGGTTGGATCGCTTTACATACTGCGCTTGCTGGTGGAGCTGATGTATGTCTGATCCCAGAGATCCCATATGATATCAACAAAGTCGTAAAAAGCCTTAACAAACGATACATAAAAGGTAAAGGGTTTGCCAATATTGTGATGGCAGAAGGTGCTAAACCAATAGCAGGTGAAGCGTTGTCATTTGAAGCAGAAGAACTTGGCTATGGAAAACCAAGACTTGGCGGAGTTGCCTATGAACTCTCTCAACAACTCAAAGTAGCCGGGTGTAAAGCTGATATTAGAGAGGCGGTATTAGGACATACACAGCGTGGAGGAACTCCTATTGCTTTCGATCGTATTTTAGCGACCCTCTTTGGAATCAAGGCTTTTGAAATGGTACTCGACAAAGAATATGGGAAGATGGTAGCTTTTAGAGGCAATGATATAACTACTGTTCCACTTATCGATGCGATCAAGGATTACAATTTCATCAAAAAGGATTCTTACCTCATCAAAGCAGCTAAAGGGATTGGAATCTCGTTTGGAGATTAGCCCAAACCTATATCCTAGAACTAAGATCCTAGAACCAATTGCTCCGTCCAGTTAAGCATGAAGTCTAACACTTTTTCTTTCTCTTTTTCATTTTGGAGCTCATGATACATACCTTCCCAAAGTTTAAGAGTGACTTTCTCACCTGCATTCTGTGCAAACATCTTACTGCCTTCGTAGGAAATGATCTGGTCATCAGTACCATGCATCACCAAAGTAGCAGTGGTGAGTTCACTCGCATTGGCAACTGCCCATTCACCACCCTCAATAAGTCCAGTGAATAGTCCAGCTGACATTTTATCATGAATTAAAGTATCATCTTCATACTTTTTGACCTCGTCTAAGTCAGTCGAAATATGTTTTGTTTCCAATCCAGTTGGTTGCACCAAGGAAGGCCAAATGTTCGCCATCATATTGCCGAGGGTCACTTTCCATTTTGGTGGATCAAATGCCAGTTTGAACATTGGTGAAGTGAGTACTACACCTGCCAACTCACTTGTCTTTCTCTTGAGTACATAATTAGCAACGATATTTCCGCCCATGCTATGTCCATAAAGGATAATCGGAAGGTCATTGTGTGTACTTCTGATAGCCGCAAGAAATTGCTCTACATCATCAATGAGTTGATCATGTGAAGGTGAGTGCCCTTTTTTACCAGAGGACTCTCCGTGACCTCGATTGTCCATCGCATATACTTGATACCCACTTTTAGTGAAGTGTTCAGCTACGTGTTTATACCGCATCTTATGCTCACCATGACCATGAACGATGGCTAATATTGCCTTTGGGGATTCTGTGTTATCCCACGTCACAGCTTTCAGTGAAGTGCCATCTGTTGTGGAAAAGTCAAAAATATTTTCATTCATAAGCTGGAGAGTCAGTGGTATCTACTGCAAAATATTTATTTTAGATGACTAATTCTAACTAATGGCATGAACAAAAAATATATCCTCGCACTAGATCAAGGGACGACCAGTTCTCGGGCAATAGTCTTTGATCAACAGCAAAGAATAATTGCCACGTCTCAAAAGGAGTTTATACAATACTTTCCAAAACCTGGCTGGGTAGAGCATGATCCTATGGAGATTTGGGAAAGCCAATGGTCGGTTACTCAGCAGGTAATCAAAGAAGCCAATATTGAGATAGAGGAGTTCGCAGGCATCGGAATTACCAATCAACGAGAGACCACGGTAGTTTGGGATAAGTCTACTGGTATCCCTATATACAATGCCATCGTATGGCAGGACAAGCGTACCGCCAGTATTTGTGAAGAACTGAAAGAAAAAGGGCTATCTGGGCATGTGCAGCATACTACAGGATTGGTGATTGATGCCTATTTCTCAGGTACCAAAGTAAAATGGATATTGGACAATGTAGCAGGAGCAAGACAGAAAGCGGATAATGGCGAGTTGCTGTTTGGGACCATAGATACATGGCTGATTTGGAAGCTGACCAATGCCGAGGTGCATGCGACTGACTATAGCAACGCTTCCCGTACAATGCTCTATGATATCAATGAGCTGCAATGGGATAATAGAATGTTAGAGGAGTTGGATATTCCTATCTCGATGTTGCCAGAAGTCAGAGACTCCTCTGGAGATTTTGGAATGGCAATTATTGATGGTGTCAATATTCCCATCAGAGGAGTAGCCGGTGATCAACAGGCGGCTTTGTTTGGACAGAAATGTTTCAAGTCAGGCATGGCCAAGAATACCTATGGCACAGGCTGTTTTATGCTGATGAATACAGGAGATGAAAAAGTGGCCTCAGAAAATGGCCTCTTGACGACTATCGCTTGGGGTGTGAATGGTAAAGTATCATATGCTTTAGAAGGAAGTGTTTTTATCGCGGGTGCCGCTATTCAGTGGTTGAGAGATGGGCTGCAACTTTTTGATAATGCGGAGGACTCAGAGCTGCTGGCACAAGAGGCTGGAGACGATGAAGAAGTCTATGTGGTGCCTGCCTTTGCCGGGCTAGGCGCACCTTATTGGGATATGTATGCGAGAGGAGCGATATTCGGACTTACGCGAGATACCGGGAAAGCACATTTGGCTAAGGCCACCTTGGATGCTTTGGCCTACCAATCCAAAGATGTATTGATGGCGATGGAGCAAGATGCCAAAATCGAATTGAAAATACTGAAAGTTGATGGTGGCGCTACCGCTAATAATCTATTGATGCAATTTCAGGCAGATATGCTCGATGCAGAAGTACACCGTCCACAAATCTTGGAATCTACTGCGATGGGTGCTGCGCTTTTAGCCGGATTGTCTGCAGGTCTTTGGCAGATGTCTGACCTTGAAGAAGGTACTGATCAAACGATTTTCAAACCACAAATGTCTTCTGAGAAAAGAGAACGGCTTTATAAAGGTTGGAAAAAGGCAGTGAAGAGAACAATGGGATGGCTGAAGGAGTAGGGAGTATCAAGTACAAAGTATTTAGTAAAAAGTGTCAAGTAGAAAGAAGAGAATAGAACATTGGGTATCAAGTTATAGATTGAAATTTCGTTCGAATACCAAACATCAAACACCAGAATATACAACTTGAGAATTGTGAAGGGAGTGGTCGATAAGATTTATAGATTGGTTCTTACTAAACCATATAAGCAAACGCCTGTTAATAGACGTTTGCTCAAATTATTTATTTAACTTCCTCTACAGATAGCGTATTATCTGTGATTACTCTTTCTATCAACAATCTTTTAGGGTCTATCGTGGCTTTTGAAGGAAGAGAATTTGCTTCAAAAGTGAAATTCATCAGACTGTCATTGAAAAACACTCTTTTAGAATAAATTAAGTCTTCCTCATTATCTTCGCCATATACACCAATATCAACCCAATCATTTAGCTGCACTTTAGTTTCAATGCCTGTGCTGTCAGCCTTAATTTTAAAAGCTTCAATATCTATAGACACCTGGTATTTGCCATTATCAATCGACTGATATGTGGCATCTTTCAATCGATAATCATAAAGGGTGATTTCTTTAAACCAATCAGTGATAAGGTAGTTTAGAGAATCAGGAACATGAGGTGCTAAATGTTCTAAAAAGTCTAGAGTTGTAGGATAGGCAGGATCTTTATATCTGAATTCTTGCAAAAAGCTCTTCAATGCGCTGTTTACCTTATCTTCTCCGATATAGTCTTGCAGTGCATACATGATCAAGCTGCCTTTGCCATAATGAATATAGCCTTGGTTCTCTACTTTGTACAAAGGCAATTCCTTTGCAGTTTCAGTGCTTCTTCCTCTCAAATATTTTTCAAAATCATACGTTAGAAATTTTTTCATATGATGATCATTTTTCAAGGAGTTCTTCATTACCATCAAAGCACCGTATTCAGAGAAACTTTCGGATAACATTGCGGCACCTTGTACATCTGCACCGATCAATTGGTGTGCCCACCATTGGTGTGCCATTTCATGAGCGATAACTGATTGAATAATATTGTTATCGCTTTCTCCTTCCAGATTGGTTATGAATCCATACGATTCTGAATAGGGCATGGTGCCTGGGAATGCTTCAGCAAACTGAAGAAAGTTTGGAAACTCTATGATCCTTGCTTGCTTATGGTAGTACGGGCCAAAATTACTGGTGAAATATTCCAACGAGCTCTCTACGGCATCCAACATCATTCCGATATTATAGTCATGCGCCTTGTCGTAATACACTTCAATATCTACACCCTTCCATTTCTTACGAGCTACTTCATAGCTGGCTGACATGAAATTGAAATAATGAAGCGTGCTATGGTCAGATTTATAATGATAATAATTCCTTCCATCTTGCTTCCATTCTTTGACCAATGATCCTGGAGCAATAGCCGTTTGATCGCCTGAAGTTGAAATAATCGTTTCTCCAACAACCCAGTCAGATACGCCTCCTGAAACGTAGTTTTTCATCTTATTAGAGCTGTTCTCCTGCAATTTAGCCATGCGTTCTTTTGGAGGCAAGCCATACTTATTTCGGTCATTTTCATCACTGAGTTCATTCAATTCATTGTATCCAAATGCTGGCATTATAGAAGAGTGATCTACAAAAGTGCCGTTCGTTGAAACTCTTATATTCGAAACCGAATTTTCAAACCCTTGGCTGATATAGGCAGCGTTTACCTCAATTTTCATGGTGGTATTTGGCAATAATGGTTCGTTCAATTTGTAAATCTGATAACCAATTTCGATATCATCTACCGCCAGCGTAGCATTTGGGATGTTCAATTTGATATCCCATTGCGCATTGACCATAATAGAACTATAGGGTACATTAAGGAATGTGAAATGTAGAGAATCGATTGCCTCATCTGTCTTATTCTCCAATGTGAGGTAGGTCTTAGCTAAAAAGTCACGCTCTTCTGGGTATATATCCACTTCGTATTTTACCTCTGTAATTTTCGGTTGTAGTACACCCTGATATTTCTTGTACTTCTTTTCATATTTCACCTGATTCAGTTCTAAGGTGTTTGGCGCAACATAATCATTGAGTACCTGTGTGTTGTAATAAATCGCACATGATGTTACTAGAAATAAAAACGCGATTGAACTCATGCCGATAGCATACTGCTTCGTAAAGTGCTTCTTTATGGATTTCAATCTACTCTTAATGTTAAGAGAAGAGCCTCTTACCCAGAGAAGGCCAGCAATCGCTAAAATCAATACACCGAAGAGCATCCAGTATAAATTAAACCAAAGTGTAATGGGAAGTCCTGCACCGAACCCATTCATGTCTGAATAATTCAGTAAAGGCGCGTTACCAATATTTATCATTTCAGTCAAAATTCCGAAACCTTCCATGATTGATTCAGACAACAATAGAAGCATGATGGCTACGAAGTGGCCTATGTATTTATGGTTGACAATTACCTGAACACCAACTAATAAGCATGCCCATATGATGCTGTTAGGTAATGTACCGTAAATGAAATTCTGAAGATATACGCCAAGTTCAATATGGGTGTAGCCGCTGGCCAATTGGAATCCAATAGACACGACAATAAAAAACAAATCTAATAGCACTACTAATGCCACCAAGGAACTTGTTTTGGCCAAAAGCACGATGAATGAATTGTGCGGAGTCGCATCGATTACTCCATGAATATTGCTAGTTCTGTCATTCCAAACTAACTCACCGCTAAAAAACACGACAATGATAGTTAATAAAAGATAACTAATAATATTAGTGGCATTCATCAACTTGTAGGTCACAGGATACGATTGAAGACCATAGTACTCGAAGCCATTAATGAATGTTGCAATCACTATGATCGCACTAAAAAGGAATAATATTTTGAATGTGGTACTCCGCACTATACTGTAAAAACTGATTTTGAAGAAGCTGATAAATTGTGTCTTGTCTGTGCTTAGGTTGAAGCTTGATTTTACTTTAGGGTTTAGAAAAGTCTTCACTTTTGACGTGATTTCATTCTTATCACTTTTCTTCTTGTATTTTTTGTGCTGATGGACAAATGAGAATGAGAAATAGGAGGTTACTAGTATTAATAATCCCATTCCAGACCAAATTATTCTATTCATTAAAAGTAATCCATTGAAGGATGCGCCAGAAATATTTTTTTCTGCGATGGTGTAGTATTTGGAATCAATTTGATAGGCTCTTATTCCAAACATATCAGTGAGCCCTGCCAAATTCTGATTAGAAATTTCTGAGAGAAGCGTGCCTGATATCATGTACGCAATGATAATGATAAGAGTAGCGACAAAAGAGATGACAGTGTTCTTCCACTTGATGGCCATGGCAAATGTGATTGCTCCAGCAAAAAACATATTGGGAAGAATGAACAAAAAGTAATTGTTGATAAAAGTAGAGAAATGAATATCACCCATTCTGTCTGCCTCGATCCAGCCAGCTGCAGGTCCGATGTCAGATCCAAGTAGAAAGCCTATAAATACACCCAATAATGGAATGGTAGACAATACTAAAGCGCCAAAAAATCTACCAAAGAAGTAACTCGATTTTTCAACGGGTGTACTAAAGATGATCTCGTTGAAGTTGGTGTGATAGTCTCTTAGTGCCGCATTGTTGAAATACGCTGTAGCGATCAATAATCCAAAAATGGATAATTTGGAAGTGTATATAGCAAAAATGTGTGGAGAGTTTTTGAGTATACTGCCGACAGCGCCACCCAATGTGCTACTTTCACTGACAACGCTCAGAAATACAAGCAAGGTGATAATCAAAAGAAAGATGTAGACCATTGGTCTTTTCAGCCCCGAGGCCACTTCTTTTAGAAAGAATGTGTTGAACATAATATTAGACTTTAAGTAAAAACTAGTGAGATTAGACAGTTTCCTGCTTCCTATTGATTTTGGTGAAAAACGCGTCTTCAAGACTAGGTTCTACTTGCTTGAACCCAGTACCAGGATTGTGATCACTAAGCACTTGAATCAGTGGTTTTCCCGCTACCATTTTGTCGGAGATCACTGTGTGCTCTTCACAATATCTTGCTAATTGATTTCGCTCTAATGTTTTTTGCCAGACCTTACCATTAAGTTCATCGACAACTGTTTGTGGTGATCCTTGATAGACCATTTTTCCATGATTCATGATGGCCATGTTAGCACAGAGTTCCTTTACATCATCGACTATATGAGTAGATAGGATGATGATTACTTCTTCAGCTACATCAGCTAATAAATTGTGAAACCTATTCCTTTCTCCCGGATCCAGCCCCGCAGTGGGTTCATCCACTATTATTAGTTTTGGACTACCAATAAGTGCCTGAGCTATTCCAACTCTTTGTTTCATCCCGCCTGAAAAACCTTTCACGTATTTTTTTCTTACCTCGTAGAGGTTTACTTTTTGTAATAGATGACCCACCAATTCCTTACGCTCTTTCTTTTTGGTAATGCCTTTCAGTATAGCCAAATGATCCAATAGCTGCTCTGCAGTAATTTTGGGATATACACCGAATTCCTGTGGTAAATACCCCAATGTCTTTCTGAGCTCTTTAGGATTCTTTAGAATGTCAATGTCTCCCAGAAATGCCGTGCCACCATCGGCCTCTTGAAGGGTAGCGATGGTTCGCATCAATGAAGATTTTCCAGCACCGTTGGGGCCTAGCAATCCAAACATGCCTTTTGAGATTTCGATAGAAACATTATCCAAAGCCTTTACACCATTCGGATATGTTTTTGTTAAGTTTTTAATTGAGAGTTGCATGAGCTTCTTTATTTTTTATCGAAGGAAAGGCAAGCTCATGGGACTAAAAAATAACTTTATCGAACGGACTTATTGTAGTCGTCAATCAACCAAAATTCTTGCTAGACTAAGTTTATCCATGAAAAGAAGGTGTTCACTTGATGAAATCGTTGGTTGGTTAAATTAATTCGTAATAACTGTATTGAATGAATACTTTTGTAAGGTAAAATCACGAAATGAAGGCAGAAGAGAAACAAAAAAAACTAGAAACTGTAGGAAGGCATCTACTGGGATTATTTATTCTAGTAGTGGTTGGGCCATTGCCATTGTACTATGCCGAATCTACAGGTGTAGATCAGCCATCTTTGATGATTTATTTTCTTCAATCACTAAGTGGAATTTTTATAGTTTTGGTTCCTCCGGTGTATACCAATATCTATTACCTCATCCCCAAATTTTTAGAGACAAAACGTTATATATCATACGTCATTGGTTGTATATTGATTATCGCAACCTGGGGCCCTGTTGTAGCTTATTTTGAGCCTTGGACGGATGAGCATTGGTTTGGGTTACCGGCAGAGGTAGTTCGCATAGAGGATGGATTCTTTGCTATTTTATTAATACTGATTATTGCGACTTTAATGAACCTGTCTTATCGATGGTTTATTCAGTTATCACGTATTAAGCAAGTTGAAAATGATCGACTCAATATTGAGCTTTCATTGCTGAAAAATCAGATTAACCCGCACTTCTTTTTCAACACATTGAATAACCTATATTCTCTGGCTTTAGAAAAATCGGATGAAACGCCTCAAGTGATCCTGAAACTATCAGAGATGATGCGCTACACAATTTATGATTGTAAAGAATCTCAAGTGCAGATTGGCAATGAGATAAACTATCTAGAAAACTATATTGCGCTGCAACACATCAGGCACAATACCGATGATAACATCAAATTCACAAAGGAGGTAGAAGACAGTACCACCAAAATAGCACCCATGATTTTGATCGTTTTTCTGGAGAATGCCATTAAACATGGACTGGAAGTCATGTCTGATAAAGCCTACCTTAACATTAGGTTAAAAGCGACTGAAAATGAACTCCGATTTGAAATTGAAAATAATCATGAAAATTCTGATCATGAAGATATCGAGGGATTAGGGCTTGAGAATGTGAGAAGAAGATTATCTTTAATATATCCTGAAAATCACAAGTTAGAAATCACCGATCTGGATGGAGTTTTCAAAATAGAGTTATCCATACAACTGAATAAATAATGGACTGCGTAATCATCGATGACGAACCACTAGCGCGTAAAGTTGTAAAGAATTATTGCGGTAATTTACCCTTTATTAATATTCAGAAAGAATGTAAATCCGCACTGGAGGCTATTGATTTCCTCAATGACCATGAGGTCGATCTGATTTTCCTTGACATCAACATGCCCAAACTCAAAGGCCTTGATTTCTTAAGGACTTTACACAATCCTCCACTGATTATTATCACCACAGCTTACCAAGAGTTTGCCATAGAAAGCTTTGAATTGAATGTCATTGACTATTTGCTCAAGCCATTTAGCTTCGAGCGTTTTTTGAAGGCAGTGAATAAAGCGCAAACTCAAAAAAAACTCATGCATTCAGCAAAATTGGGAGACTCTCAGGATAGCGTTTCAAATCAGCAAGTGAATGAGAAGAGTGCCGCACCTAGCAGTCATGTTGACGAAAGTATATTTATCAAGAGTGATAAAAAAACGCACCAGGTGTTATTATCCGAAATACTATACCTCGAAAGTTATGGTAGTTATGTCAAAGTGCACCTTCAAAACGAGACGATTGTGACTTTGGAAAGATTAACCAATTTTGAGCACAGCTTACCAACTCATCAATTTATTAGGGTTCATCGATCTTATATCGTTGCCATTAAGAAAATACAGACCATTGAAGGCAATCAAGTAAAAATCAATGGGAATATGCTCCCAGTTGGCAGTGTGTATAAGCACAATTTAATGGATGTGATAAAGCAATAACCATTTGCTGAGGGGGAATAGGTTTTACACGATCAATTTGACTATGCACAATTATTGAGCAAACAAGGATTTTCATCAATATCTTGTTGATCCAGATGTAGGCTGATTGACTCAATGTAGAAGTTCACTGTCCACAAATCTTTGAATATACAGGTTTTAGAAGCATACTTAATCGGTGATCGTTTACGAACACTTTTGTCCCAATATGTTACGTTAGTGAACAGGTGAGATTGTGAAACATGTCCGTACAACACAAAATCGAAACATATCTAATACGGCACAAACTTTGGCATTGTGGAGGAATCACTCAAACTATGATCATGAAAAAAATAACATTTACCCTTATTGCCATTTGTATCCTCTTCTTGTCTGGAACTACCAATGCGCAAGAGGTTTCTGTGGGGGATGTCAGACCCGGGAAGCTGAAAATTCAAGGATTCACACTCAGTAATAATTCAGAAATCACCATCAAAGGTAGTGCAGGTGTATTCTTAGACGACTGGCAAAAAATGGTTTTTTACGGATGGATCATCAATAGTGATACACGTAAAGTTGTTTGGCATTTGTTTGATGCGATCAAGAGCAACGATAGATATAGAGAAGAAGGGTACTTTGAATTCGAGGAGGCTATGCCACTTAGTGCAGGGAACTATGAGCTGATCTATGCTGGAGTAAGAGACAATGGACAGAATGGTAATAAATGGTCCGTGAATGACATCAATGATTTTGTAGATCAATTATTCAGTTCAAGACATAGAGAAAAATATCGAGACAGCTATAACGAGGATCTTGGGATTAGTGTCACAGGTCCAGGCATTACTGCGATCGATGCGAAGGAACTTCTAAGTAGAAAGACGAAGGACGCCATAGTGGCGATCAATAGAATAGATGACAACGTCACCGTGAAAGAGCGTTTTTCGCTCAAGGCAGAAACAGAATTGAAAATCTATGCCATCGGAGAAGGTGGTAAGGATGAAGTATATGATTACGTATGGATCTATGATGCCAGCAGCCGCAAAAGAGTTTGGCAAATGGACTACTACAATTCAAAATTTGCCGGAGGTGCTAAGAAAAATTACCAGACTGATAAAATAATTTCTTTGCCGGCAGGGAGCTATGTCGTGAGCTATTCATCAGATGATTCTCATTCATTTAGAGAATGGAATTCTTTGCCACCAGACGATCCACAGTTTTGGGGAGTGACTATCTGGCCAAATTCTGCCAAGGACAAAGCCAATGTGATTCCATTTAAGGAAGATCAGATGACTAAGCCTATGGTAGAGATGATAAGAATGGGAGATGATGAGTACGCTAGTCAAGGCCTGAAACTCAATCAGAAGACTGACGTGAGAATACTCTGTATGGGTGAAAAATCAGAGGATGATTTTGCTGATACAGGATGGATAGTAGATGCCAATACCAGAGGATTAGTTTGGGAGATGAAGAGAGGCAACACTGAATATGCGGGTGGTGCTGAAAAGAACAGGATGTCGAATGAGGTAGTGAGTTTGGACAAAGGAGAATACATTGTCTATTATGCTACGGACGGTTCACATTCATATAGAGATTGGAATGCCACTCAGCCACATGAACCAGAATTGTGGGGTATAACTATATTGGCGACTGATAAATCATCGAAATTTGAATTGTTTGATGAGAAATCATACAGGAGTGATAAGATTTTGGTGCAAATCCTCAGAGTTCGTGACAACGAAAGATTGAAAGAATCCTTTTTGGTCAAAAAGGATACAAGACTCAGAGTAAAAGCTATCGGAGAAGGCTCTGATGGTGATATGCATGATTATGGTTGGATCGAAAACAAAGATACGGGCAGAGTGGTATGGGAAATGACCTACCGTAACTCTGAATATGCTGGTGGAGCAAGCAAGAACAGAATGTACAATGACGTGGTGATCTTACCGAAAGGGGAGTATCAAGTCTATTATGAATCAGATGGATCTCACTCTTATAGAGACTGGAATGATAGCCCTCCTAGAGATCAGGAGAACTACGGAATCTCTCTGATGATAGAATAATATTCATTACTTGGCGTATATTGGAAGTCAACACTATCACTTTAAGTTGTCTGCCGATATATGCCTTATAATTCTACCCAGCGACAAAAAATCGTTAAAGATCTTTCTACAAATAAATATGACATCCTCGTCATAGGAGGAGGCATCACGGGTGCAGGTATCGCGCTGGATGCGGTTACCAGAGGGTTCACCGTAGCACTGGTAGAGATGCAAGATTTTGCTGCAGGGACGAGCAGTCGATCTACCAAACTGGTACATGGCGGACTGCGCTATCTCAAAAACTTCGAAATCGATATCGTCCGAGAAACTGGACTAGAGCGTGCGGTGGCTTATCGCAATGCGCCCCACTTGGTACGACCAGAGAAGATGCTGCTTCCATTGACAGAGAATGGCAGCTATGGCAAGTGGTCAACCTCCTTTGGACTTTGGCTCTATGATGTACTGGCAGGAGTGAAGGGCAGTGATAAGCGCAGGATGCTCAACAAGCAACAAACACTGGAGAAGGAACCGCTACTCAGAGATGAGGAAATCGTAGGCAGCGGATATTATGCAGAGTACCGAACAGACGATGCAAGGCTCACCATAGAAGTACTCAAAACAGCAACAAATAAAGGCGCTACCGCACTCAACTATCTAAAAGTACGTGAGCTGACTTACGAAGGCGATAAAGTCTCTGGAGCCAATTGTGTAGATGTGCTGACCAACGAGACTCTCGACATCAAAGCAGACTATGTAGTCAATGCCACTGGGCCTTGGGTAGACCTGCTCCGGTCGCAGGATGTATCGCTCAACGAAAAGAGAATCCATCTCACCAAAGGAGTTCATCTGGTAGTGCCACATGAGAAGCTACCGATAGGACAATCGATCTACTTTGATGTAGCAGATGGCCGGATGATCTTTGCGATTCCCAGAGAAGGCAAAACCTACATCGGTACCACAGATACCAACTACAAAGGCGATAAAACCAATCCGAAAATCACACAGGATGATGTGACTTATCTATTGGGAGCAGTCAATGACATGTTTCCATCTATATCACTGAAAAAGCAGGACATAGAATCTTCTTGGGCGGGACTTCGCCCATTGATCCATGAAGCAGGCAAAGATCCCTCAGAGATCTCTCGTGGAGATGAAGTCTTCGAGTCAGACTCTGGACTGATCACGATCGCAGGAGGAAAGCTGACAGGATACCGCTTGATGGCCAAGAAAGTAATTCGGATTATTTGCAATCGAAAACACATTACTCGGAAGTGTAAGACACGCAGGACCAGATTGGTCGGAGGATTCCAGCGACCCAAAGAACTGCCCATATATCTCGAGGAGGTAGAGAGCAAACTCAAAGAGACCAATCTTGATGTCTCAAAAGCCTTTTACTTGGTACATCGCTACGGGAAGCAGACTGATCAAATTCTTGATATCTACCAAGAGCAGCACTTTGATCACTTGGTTCAGGCCGAAGCTCACTTCACGATTCAACATGAAGGGGTGATATACCTAGAAGACTTCTTCGCGAGACGAACGGCCAAGCTGCTTTTTGATATTGATCAGGTGATAGCGGAGGTAGATCAAGTGATGTCTGTATTTGAAGCATCGCTGGGATGGGATACTAGTAGACAAGAGGAGGAGAGAACAAAGATGCGCGGTTTCGTAGCCGAGATGACAAGGTTTGATTGATGCGGTCTCTGGTCGTAGCATTCGCCAAGACCAATTCACCCTTCTCATAGTAATCTAAAAGACCCTCTGAAAAATTACCATTCTCATCTACTAAGGGCCAATTCTTATTTCTTAATCCATCAATGTTTGAGAATTCTCTAACTCTTTGATCGTTGCCTTCAACATTCTCTTGACATTCAATTTATGTAAGGTTTTGACAGTGAGGAAATATAGTTTTCCAAACCAATTATTAAAGACCACAGTGGTGGAAATGGGGACTTCCTTTTTTTCTGGGTCAGATTTTGAGTTTTCTATCAGTAAAGAAATTCTAAAGTTTAAGTGCTTGTCATCTTCTCCCAGAATCACTTCATGCTCGCTTTTGTCAAAC
>JAWUWD010000105.1:0-19447 GCA_034112085.1 Cyclobacteriaceae bacterium | reverse complement strand
ATTATTATTTACTTTGCAGTCCGAAAACGGAATGGCCTCGTAGCACAACTGAACAATGCACTTGATTACGGCTCAAGAGATTACAGGTTTGAATCCTGTCGAGGTCACAAAAGCCCTGATATTTATATCAGGGCTTTTTTTGTTTTAGGCTAGGCTAGTCTATCGATTTGTTCTTTCGATGAAACCTCATGACAATGTTAGGATCAGGTTGTAGTGAAGTCCCAGCGTTATCTCTTTCATCATAGCCAAGATAATTTAAGACATAGCGCATACTGGCTAGTCTCGCCCGTTTCTTACTGTTGGCTTTGACAATGATCCATGGACTGTAAGAAGTATGTGTTCGGCTGAACATTTCGTTTTTATACTTGCTATACAAATCCCAATGCTCTTGGGCTTTTTCATCAATAGGACTAAGCTTCCATTGTTTCAAGGGATTTAACTTTCTTGAATTGAATCGCTCATTTTGCTCATCTTTCGCAATAGAGAGCCAAAATTTGATTACTTCAACACCATCTTCATACAGCATATGCTCAAACTCCGGCACTTGTTGTAAAAAAGTCTTATGTTGCTCTCCTGTACAAAATCCCATTACAGGCTCGACAACTGCTCGGTTGTACCAACTACGGTCATAGAATACAATTTCACCGACATTGGGCAAGGTGTTGATGTAACGTTGAAAATACCACTGTCCCTTCTCTATTTCAGTAGGTTTAGGCAAAGCCACCACCCGCATAGCCCTAGGGTTAAGATGTTCGGTAAACCTTCTAATATTCCCTCCTTTACCTGCCGCATCTCTACCTTCAAATATAATAGCTACTCTTCTTCCTTTGGCTTGTACATCTCGTTGGAGCTTTACCAATTCTATTTGTAATAGCTTGAGTTGTTTTTCATAAGAGAGGTCCTCCAATACCTTGCTATAGTCAATGTTCTTATGTGCTAATAGCTTCTTGAGCCCTTGTCTTGTATTGATTTTTTCTAAGTCCTCTAGTGCCAAACTGGTGGATGGAGTATTATCTGTTTCTAAATGTGATATGCCTTCAATAGTTTTTACAACTGTCATTTTTTTCAATATTTATTTCAGAATAAATATTGAAAAAAATGACACTGGTTTGGCTGCCCTAGATCATAGTCAAAACTGACTTTTATCAGTTTTGTTTATTTCTGTGATAAAACCTGTTTTAATGGGGAGTTATCTATCTGTAATTCTTCTTATTCTGAGTCTAAATGTTTGTTTTTGGATAGAACGTACTTAAATGTAGAACAAATTGTGGCGGTCTCCGTATATTTGTTCTACAAGTTAGAAAGTAAGATGAAAGAAACACGAATAGGCGATTTTGAAGAAGTGATTTTACTGCTAGTAGGTATCTTGGGTGAGGAAGCCTATGCTTATAAAATAGCAGAGGAGTTTAAATCTCAGACTGGAAGAGTCGCATCTATAGGGTCAGTGCACTCTACGATGGACCGACTCACCAACAAAGGGTTTTTGACTTCTGAAATGGGGCAACCATCTACCAATCGTGGAGGAAGGCGTAAAAGAATCTATACGATTACGGCAAGTGGTCAATTGGTTCTTAAAAAATCTAAAGAATTCAAGGTGGCACTGTGGGATCAATATCCAGCGCTGTCTTTTGACTCGTTAAATATCGCTTAATGAACGGCACACCACCTCGTTCAGCAGAATGGCTTCTTCATATGTTCATAAAAAATGATCTGGCTGAAGAAGTACTCGGTGATCTAGATGAAGAATTTTACGACACATTAGCATATAAAACAGTTTTCAAGGCGAAACTGACTTACTGGTTTCAAGTAATTAATTACCTAAGACCATTCGCATTAAAAAACTCAAGAATACTCAACTCAATTAATAACGACATGTACAAAAATTATTTTAAAATTGGATATCGCAACCTGTTAAGAAACAAAGGTTATTCGTCAATCAATATAGTGGGCTTAGCTATCGGTATGAGTGTAGCAATGCTCATAGGTCTGTGGGTACAGGATGAACTATCGTTTGATCAATATCATAAGAACCATGCTAAGATCGCACAGGTAATGGAGCATCAATCTCTAAATAATAAAATCAGTACGCAGTCTGCATTACCAATACCTCTTAAATCAGAGCTCTTAGTAGAATATGGAGAGGATTTCGAAAATGTGATATTATCTTTTTGGAGGCAAAGTTTGATTATTTCTCATAATGAAGTAAAACTAACATCAGAAGGTAATTTTATGGGAAGTGATGTTATCAGCATGTTCTCAATGAATATGCTCAAGGGAGGTAATGACGCTTTGGCTGAGCCAGGGTCAATAATTATCTCAGAGTCCTTAGCTAAAAATATATTCAAGGATAATGATCCTATTGGTGAGTTGATGAAGATCGATAATGAGATGAGCGTAATGGTGACAGGAGTGTATGAAGATGCCCCAAAGAATTCTAGTTTTCATGGGTTGTCCTGGATAGCTCCATGGAAGCTGTGGGAAACATCACAGGAGTGGATTCGTAATTCTGCTAGCACTAGCGATTGGGATAATAATTCTTTTCAGCTCTATGTGGAGTTGTCTGAAAATGCCAATATGGAATCGGTAAGTGATAAGATAAGATTGGCGAAATTCAATAATGTCAATGAAAGTCAACAGGCTCAAAATCCAGCACTCTTTCTTCATGCAATGGATGATTGGCACTTAAGATCTTCGTGGGAAAATGGTGTCCAAAGTGGGGGGCTCATTCAATTCGTCATATTGTTTGGACTAATAGGTGTATTAGTATTAATCCTGGGATGTATCAACTTCATGAACCTAAGTACTGCTCAGTCAGAGAGAAGAGCCAAGGAAGTAGGGATTCGTAAATCGATCGGTTCGGCTAGAGGGCAATTGATCATTCAATTTTTGACACAGTCGTTTCTCGTGGTTTTAATTGCTTTTGTGATTTCAATATTCATAGTGACGCTTGTGATGCCTTCATTTAATAACCTTGTGGACAAGGACTTGTTGATCCCGTTGGGCGATGTCTCTTTCTGGAGTATCAGTATTGGGTTTACTCTTATCACTGCTCTATTGGCGGGAAGCTATCCAGCACTCTATTTATCTTCATTCCGTCCTGTAGCTGTTCTCAAAGGAACCTACAAAGCTGCTGGCTCGGCATTACTTTTTAGAAAAATATTGGTGGTCTTCCAGTTCACAGCTTCCATCGCATTGATCATCGGGACAGTACTTGTACAGAAACAAATCGAGCACACTAAAGATCGTCCGATGGGCTACAGTGTCGATGGGACTATTATGACTTGGAGTAACTCAGCGGGGTTTCGTGGCAAGTTCGATATACTCCGAAATGAGCTCAAGAGCATGGATGCGATCGTAGAGATGTCGGAGTCGAGTAGCCCATTGACTATGGTGTTTTCACGTACGAGCAGTTTGTCATGGGAGGGTAAAAGTCCTGGATACATCCCTAATTTTGGCAGAGTCACTGTGACGCCAGAATATGGTGAGACTGTTGGCTGGCAAATTACTGAAGGGAGAGATTTCTCAAGAGATTTCGCTTCAGATTCAGCTGCATTTATCATCAATCAGAAAGCAGCAGATGAGATGGGACTGACTGATCCTGTAGGTAAATTGATCAAGTGGGGTGAAGGAGAAAATGCACGTCATTTTGCAGTGATAGGAGTGATCAACAATATGCTAGTTGAATCTCCTTTTGATGAAGTGGATCCTATGATATTTGCCATGAGTCGATCTGATATGAATTGTATGACACTGAAACTCAATCCAAATAAAAGTGCCTCAGCATCATTAGTGATGATAGAGGATGTGTTCAAGAAGCATATTCCCTCTATCCCGTTTGACTATAGATTTACAGATCAAGAGCATGGGAGGAAATTCTCAGCAGAAGAGAAGATTGGGAAGTTATCTGGGGTATTTGCAGTCTTGGCCATTATCATTAGTTGTCTAGGGATATTTGGGATGGCTTCATTTGTGGCTGAGCAGCGTACGAAAGAAATTGGTGTACGCAAAGTTCTCGGAGCTTCAGTCTTTGGAATCTGGAAGATGCTGGCAAACAGTTTTGTTTTATTAGTAGGGATCTCATTCCTTATGGCAATTCCGATAGCTTTTTACACCTTGTCAGGCTGGCTTGAAGGGTTTGAGTATCGAACAGAAATTCACTGGTCAGTATTTGCATTGGCTGGATTAGGCGCACTGGTGATTACAATGCTCACCGTAAGCTATCATGCGATAGGCTCAGCTTTGAGTAATCCATTGAATAGCCTGCGATCTGAATAGTTTTTGGAGAGTTGATATTTAATATAGATGAAGAAGCAGCTCAGAATATTTCTCGAGCTGCTTCTCGGTGACTCAATGCTATGACTAGTTTATCATCTAAGTTAGACTTAGCATTCACAATATTATCACTATGTTCTTTAGCCTTTCACTGAATCCGCCAGTTAAGAACTCAGTCTTCGGAATCAACTTATCTGCCGAATTAGAAAACACGACCGTATCGTAGTCTTCATATAGTCTTTTCCATTATGACATAGCTTATTCCTGTTTTATCAAATCTTCTTTCGGTTTTCACCATACCAAATCGTTGGTAAAAGTTCGTTTTATCTACTCTGGCGTTACACCAGACCTTGGTTATGTCATCTTTTGCTAATTCAAGAAAAAGATAGTTTAACAGTTGTGTCCCATAACCTTTCCCTTGTTCATCATCTAGAGTAGCAAGTTTTCTGAATTGAGCTTCATTGTCAACTATGAAAACAGAAACAACAGCAGTCAACTTATCATTTGCAAAAAGACCGTAGTGTAAGCCATGCTCGTCATTAGGAAGCTTCACATAATCAAGCGATTGATCAGGCCACATAACTTTGTGTCTTAAATCCCAAGTTGCTTCAAAATGTATTGTTCTTATCTCCACGTGCACTTCCATCTAAGGATTAGTAAGGGGGGGGGTAAGTTACTGATCTTTCAGTTTTTAATAAGTGTAATCAAAGATAATCACTTTGGATCTAGTACACATCTGTGGCTAATTCCACACTTTTATTTATGATATTTTTCTTCACTTCCCCTTTCTTGACTATAGTCAATGAATAAGATAATGCCCCGATTTACTTTTGTAGAATCAAAAAATAAAAATAAAAACTATGAATCTTAGAGTAAAAATACTAGTCGTTTTAATGTTGTCTGTTTCATTTATATTTGCGCAGAATAACCCATCAATAGACTCTTTATCAACTCATAAAGAAAGCCAAATTGTGAATAGACATACTTTGGGTTCCTCTTTTTTTATGTTGGGAAATTTCCTCGCTGATTCTCCTGATTATTATTTGTTGACTTATGGATATCGATTCACCAAAAAAGATCGGTTTTATGTGGAGTTTAATACATGGAAATACTCTGAACCTTTGGGGACCTATGGGAAATCAATAGAATTTTACCCTGGTTATGTAAGAGCTTTTGGTCTTGGAGT
This sequence comes from Cyclobacteriaceae bacterium, assembly GCA_034112085.1. GTDB lineage: Bacteria > Bacteroidota > Bacteroidia > Cytophagales > Cyclobacteriaceae > JAWUWD01. The sequence continues at coordinate 13,989 of JAWUWD010000105.1, read as the reverse complement.
AGGGTATCAACGCTTTCATTGGAAAGGATTATTTACGGCTATACAAGCAACTCCTTTTGTAAAGCAGTATTACAATACTGATAATGATAAAATCGAAAGAGGTTTTCAATTATACCTTCAACTGATCGCAGGTTATCGCTTTGAATTTTTCAAGAAACGTTGGTATCTCGAACCTGCATTTTCTCTGAAATATTGGCCTATTGACACCAATTATCCAACGGATTTTGCTGAAGTTGAAAAGGGAGCCCCTAAGTATATACTTGAACCTAGTCTGAATTTTGGTTTTAAGTTCTAATCATTAATTGAAACTCTTTTTCGTATTCGACTAAGGGTTTCTGGTTTTATGCCAAGGTAACTTGCCAATTGATACTGAGGGACTCTGTTTATTAGGTTTGGTCTTTCTTCTAGTAAATTTAAGTATCGTTCTTTTGGAGTTGAATTCTTGAATTTCATTAAATTCTCTTGACTCGCTCCAAGCATTTTTTCAAGCTCGACACGGCATACTTCTCCAAATCTGGGAAATTGTTTGTAGAGCTCAGTTTCTTTTTCAGAATTGAAAATTGCTATGACACTCTCTTCTACACAAGTGAAATAATATTTAGAAGGACTTCTATTCGAGAGGCTTTCAAAATTAACCGCAGATTCAAATTCAGTATAAAATTCGAAGGTTTTTTCATCCCCATCTTCAATACAATGCTTTCTTAAACAGCCTTTTATAACAAAGAATGCATTTTCTGAAATTTGACCTTCATTTAGCAAGTGAGTTCCTTTTGTATATGTTTTAACTGGGAAAGCTTTTAAAATCCCTTGTTTTTCATCGTCTGTCAAGTCAATGAAATTTGACATCATTTCTACTAAGGTGTTTTCCATTGATTCTCCCTTGTTTTTAACGTGATATGTATGGTTAGTTGCGTTGGCTAGAACTAAGTTAGTATAAGAAAACCAACTAGGCGGAAATACGCAGAATTTTATGAGTACACCAGAACGAGTAATTAGTTATGCATGATACTAAACGATGCTAGTTTTCCTCTCTTCCTATAAATAAACTATCCAGCGTAACAGGAACCTTACCCGTTTCATCTAAAATTCCCTCCATTTTTAAATGTGTAACAATAGGTTTTTTGGCCATTCGCACTAAAGTAACATGGTCAAAAACCATTGAGTCTGCTGTATTTTGGTAGCCTCCAGTCGTACTCAAAATGGAATAATCTCTGCCATGTCTTTTGCGATGCGAAAACGAATGAAAATGACCATTAAAAACAGTATAAGGTCTGTCTGCTAATGCCGATTCAAGTTTTCCTAAGCCTTTTTCATCCTCGCGCATCCAAAGCGGTTTGTGCATCAACACAAATGTCCATTTGACATCTGGATAGCTATCAAGAACAGCTTTATGGTACTCAAGCTGTTCATTGCTCATGCCTCCAACTTCACGTTCAGGCATATGATAATATTCTGATTCTTCATATACACCTTCAATTTCTCCATTCATAATCTTCATCGCTTTAGCTCTAGCATGATATATTTCCAGCATTCGTTGTTCTTCATAATCTTCAGAGTCAACCATTAAAAACAACACATCTTCATACACAAAATGATAAAAACGTGGTCCAAAGCGTTCTTTCCAAAACTTTCGCATAACTGGATTTGATAGGTCATGGTTGCCGCCAAGATGGAAAAAAGGCATATTTAGTCTAGAGGTTCTTAGGTCAAACCAGTCCCATTCCTTTTCTAACTGCAAGGTGTCCTCAGTCCCGCCTTCTATCAAATCTCCAATACTCAAAACGAATGTCGGGTCAAGCCTATTTAATTGTGAAACAGCTGTACTGTAAATGTTTTCACGTTCACCACCTGTTAAGTCAGAGATTATGGCAAATGTGAAATCGTCTTCTTCAAGTTCAAAAACATCACTTGTCCATGGGGCTGGACCACTTTTTACATCGTGTTGGAATACAGGTTTTCGCTCTGTATCGGTTTTGCAACCTATAACAAGAAGACTAAGAATTAGAAATGCAATGTGTGATTTCATTTTAGAGTTTTGTTTAACGCCCTTAGCTAAAATACTTAGGAGATGAGTAATAAATTAGTTTGCATCCTCCACCGAGCCATAGCTAATTTAAAAATAATATTTATGGCGCACTTTATAAAACGCACCAAACTTTGACAACCCACAGCAAACCTATGCATATTTAGGTGTTGTTATAAGCTTTTTTCATTCAAGGTTTTCCCAAGTAGTTATTCCGTCCTTCTTTATTTGAAGTATCCCATATAGAATAACTATACCTATAAGTCCGAACATTGACGTACCAATTCCAAGTCCTATTGAAAGATTTATTGCTAGCGCAATTAAGCTTGTTGCAGAAATTCCCCAGAAAGCCCATTTTTTCCATTGAAATAACATAATAGAAAAAATTAGGTTCGCAATTCCAAGAACAGCCAAACCTAACATCATTGGTTGAGGTATTGGATTAGCTAAATTTTGAGAAATGGCGTCACCCATAAATAAATAAAATATTGCAGTTAGTGAGTTGGCTATTATCATAAAAATTAGCCAAGCTGTTACGCATCCATGTCTCTGTTTTGATTCCATAATTCTAAAAGTTGGTTAGTGATATTGTTCATGACGCCCTTATAGAACGCTGTGCCTATCCAGAACTTAATGATGATGAAATTAGTATTTTCTGTATTTCCCTGCAAGTGGCACAGAAGTTAGCAACAACCTTTCTGCGTAATCATCTGTCGGAACCTGCGTGCAGACCAACCACAACAACAAGTTTCAGGGAGATCTAATTAATTAGCCATGACCCACATAATTACAGAAGTTATTTTATTTTTTTCAAAAAAAACTCGTAGTGTATTGTAAACTTGTTATTTGGGAGCTTCAAATGGTCGAGCATTTGATCAGGTCATATAACTTGATTCGATTTATGTTTTTCTTATGTCAACTCATAATTGCGACTGTCTGCTTAATAATGTAACAAGCTTTTCAATAGGTTTTTAGAGCATTCTTAAGTTTTGTTCTCTTAATTTTCTCTAGAGTTAATGGAAATGTTAAGAATATGCCGCTAGCGAAAAAGGAAAAGGATTCTAGCCTATTTATATTAACAGCATCTAGTTTACTAGAGTCAAATACAACTAAATTAGTTAAAATCGCAGTACCTATTATTGCCGAAGAGAATTGGATAAATTTTATCCGTTTCGCCCACTTTAGGTTATTGTTAGTTCGTCCATCGAAATCTTTTAAGTCGTCTGATATATTTCTATAATTTAGTGTTTTGAAGTTTTTATTTGCAACTCTATAGTAGTAGAATTCAAGTGTTGAAGAATTTTCAGTACTTCCAAATGTTATTCTATCATAAAACATACTAATGTTTCCAGACTTTTCTTCTAGAAATATTCTTTCATTAAATGCTTGTCCACTCCGATAATTATACTTTTCAGCTTTTAGCGATCTGTAATTTCCAAATTTGTCGAATCCTTCATAGCTAGAAATGTCTTTGATCTTAATTTTAATGCCAGAGTTATTATGCACCCTGATATATGGCTTTCCGAGCATTGGAGAATGTTTGAGTTTAATGTAATCGGTATGTATTGTACTGTCGGATGTAAGTCTAATTTCAATTGATGTGTTTTGAGATTGGCAAATAATAGTTGAAAAAAGGAATGTTAAGGCAATAATGTATTTCATTAAACTTGATAATAGAGGTTTGTGTTTATTGACAATTCCTTATATGGATCTTTAGAAGGACTATAATCTTCGAAAGCGATCAACTTATTAATCCTGCAATACATTACTGATGAAAGTGCACTTAAAAGCTAGCCACAGAAGTAGGAATACTACTGCCCAGCGCAGATATATTTGATAGAAATCAGAAGTGTCTTTATAGCGATTCTCTTTGATTTCTGCTTTTTCAAACTTGTCTATGAGTGTGAAGACATTTTCCAGTGCTTTGTTATCAGAGACTCTATAGAACTCTCCTCCACCGATCTTGGCTATTTCGCGCAAGGTCGTCTCGTCCATCGTGTTTTCGACCATTCTGGGCCTGCCAAAGAAGTCTTTTCCCATAGGTACTTTGCCTTCTTTGCCAATGGCAATCGTGTACGTTTTGATGTCATAGGCTGCAGCGAGTTCGGCAGCGGTGATTGGGTCGATATTCCCTGCGGTGTTGTCACCATCACTGAGTAGGATGAGTACTTTGGATTTAGATTTTGACTCACGCATTCTATTGGTAGCTACAGCGAGTGCACTGCCGATGGCCGTCCCTCTATTCTCGATCATTTCAAAATTGATGTCAGCGATATGCGCCTTGAGCAGGTCATAGTCAGTAGTCAATGGCGAAAGCGAATAGGCATCTCCAGAGAATATTACCATGCCTATACGGTCTTGGAACCTTCCATCGATGAAGTCCAAGGCTACTTGCTTGGCAGATTCGAGCCGGTTGGGTTTGAAGTCTTCGATCTGCATAGAGTGAGAGATATCCACTACGAGCATGATATCAATCCCCTCAGTCCATTGATCCACTTTCTCATTGGTACGCTGAGGCCTTGCAAGTGCTACGATCACCAATGCGACTACGAGCATCATCAAGATGTCGGGAATAGCCCTGAGCAAGGTAATAGGACTTTTTTTAAGATCTTTCTTAGGCAGAGATATGGGCAGCTTCTGATTGAGTGTACGGCTAAGTACCCACCTGATGATCAGAATGATCGGAATGATCAATAAGGCATATAGTATGATGAATTGCTCCCAAGAGAAGTTGGAGAATGTACTTGGCATAAACCATTCAAAGTCGTACCACGGTAAAGTATAGTTTTCCGTTTTATCCATTTTGTTTGATTAACGCTACTTTATGTTGATATCTATTGATCGCATCCGTACGTAAGGCATCGTATGAGGAGTCCAGAGACTCACTCTGTCGATTACTATACAGGGCCTTGTCTACATCTTTTAGGGCAGAGATGACCTCATCGGTAGGATCGAGTATACTTACAAATTCCTTAGTAGTTAGCTTTGTGATTGGTAGCTTCTCCAATTTCTCTAAGTATTTCTTCCAGATGAAGGCAGCATGCCCTTTCTCTTCAATGGTACTTTCAGCACTAATGCCATTGATGAGTTGATCATATCTATCCAGAAACTTTCTATGTCGCTTTTTCAAGCGCCTGATCTGGAAGAATTTTTTAATTCTACCACCAAAAATAATCAGTAAGATGATGACTGTGATCAATAGAATCGAAAGCCCTATTATTAGATAAGGATAGTTGAACTCAGATGGCACATTGAAGTAAGTAGTGTTTTCTATTAGCTGGATCGAGTCTGGTAGTACAGGGATCAGTTCGACCAGCATCACAGAATCTTTGGTGGCAAAGACTGGGATGCTATCTGTGATATTGACAAAGTATACTGGTAATTGTAAATATTGAACACTGTCTATCTCGAAAGTGCTCAAGTAGTACACAGCACTGTCATAACTGAAAGTGCTATCAGATTTTGTGTTGAAATATTGTTTGCCTTCGAGCTCGAAAGGGCTGTAATCATACAGCGAATCAGGAAAGACTACATCCATCCTTGACGGATACTTGATCGACAAACTATAAGGAATACTTATACCAATTTTGATACTATCTGATTGAAAACCTCCTTTAGGACTAATTTCTTGTCCTAAAAGGGTGTGAGATAGTAATAGTAGCCCGAAAATTATTTTAATAAACTGCTTATACACTTTTGAGGCTCTTGTTTCTGATTTTGAATAGTTTGATTAACTGAGGTACATACTCATCATTGGTATCGATGGACAAGTAGTTGATTTGATGTTTTTTGCATAAGGTTTCCAACGCCTCCTGCTTATTGACGAAGGTGTCGGTCAATTTGGATCGAAAGCCACTTGCAGAGGTATTGACATACACCATTTTCTTCTCCTCTTTATCATACACAGGGATGATACCCAGTTTAGGCAACATGGTTTCTCTTTTGTCTGATACTTGGATCACAATCAAGTCATGCTTCTTTGCCATTGCTTTGAGGTTGGCATGATAGCCCTCATCTATGAAGTCGGAGATAATACATATCACGGCTCTTTTACGTATGGTCTTTAGCGTAAACATGAGCGCATTATTGATGTCCGTTTTGGTAGACTTTGGCTCTAGAGCGAAAATTCTCGAAATGACCTCGTAAGCTTTTTTCACTCCCTTTGATGGCTTGATATAAGCTTCACGCTCATCAGAAAAGCAAACCATCCCTACTTGACTAGATTCTTTGGCTGCGGCTAATGCCAATACACCACAAACTTCCTTACCAACATCAATTTTTTGTTGCCCAGGACTCCCGATCTCTTCGGATGCACTGACGTCTAGCATAAAGAATACGGTTTGTTCTTTATCCTCTTTGAATGTTTTTACGAAGGTGCCATGACCTTTGGCTGATACATTCCAATCAATGGTACGTACATCATCACCATACTGATAGGCACGTACATCGTCAAATTCCAACCCTGATCCTTTGAAAATTGAACGATAATCGCCCTGCATCTGGCTATTAATAGCCTTGCGGATCTGAATTTCGTATTTCCTAAGTTTCTTTAATATTTCCCTCATTGGAATGGTTTTTGGGCTTTAAAATTAGAACAAATTGCGGTAATTTGCGACAGCAAAATTGCTTAATTATTTATGAGGCAATTATTCATTTTGAATGGCAGTATCTAAGCGCGCTGTTATCATTGTTTTAAAGAGGCGTGGTTTTACTAATTGATTAATGAAATGAAAACGAAATTGTGGATTCTAGGTTGTGTAATATGTGCAGCATGTGGTGGAGATCAAAGTAAACCTGATCATATCCTTAGTAAGGATCGTATGGTTGGAGTACTAATTGATGTACAGTTAGCACAGACTCGAGTCAATGACTTGCGTCTAAAGGCAGATAGTGCTCAGGAAGTATATGATTATTATCAGGAGTACTTGCTAGAGCAGCATACCGTGGAGGACTCTGCATTCTATGAAAGTCTTAGCTACTATCTCAATCGGCCTATTGAGCTTAATGAAATACATGAGGGTATTTTAGACACTTTGAATCTCAGACTTCAAAGAATTGAAGCGCAAGAGGAGAAAGATAAAAAAGACAAAGCAGAGAAAGACTCATTGAAAAATTTAGACGTTCAAAAAGATTTAAAGGAAATCACTCCAAAAGAATTATAATTCGTGCTTTATCCAGAAAACATTGAGTCTAAGCTAGGCTTTGACACAATCAAAGAACACTTATTGAAATTGTGCCTCTCTCCACTCGGAGAAAGGTATGTTGGTAATATGAGCTATGTCAATCAATATGACAAACTCAAGCCGCTACTCCTCCAAACAGCAGAGTTTAAAGAAATACTGACTACTGGAGAAAACTTTCCTGGGGCATATTACCTAGATGTCACGCCCTCTCTGAAAAAGGCTAAAACAGTTGGCTCTTTTCTATTGGAACAAGAACTGATGGATATCAAGAGGTCTTTTGAGACATTGATTGGCTGTGTCAATTTCCTAAATACAAGAGGAGAAGACTACCCATCACTCAATGTACTGAGTCGCGGATTGAGTCTCAATGAAGGCTTGCCTGGGCAGATTGGAGCGGTCATCGATGATACTGGAGTTGTCAGAGACAATGCCAGTAAGGAGCTAGCTACCATTAGAAAGGAAATGCACAGAGAGCAGCGACAGCTCAGGAAGACCCTTGAGTCGATATTTAAATCTTCTAAAAACAGTGGATATGTGCCAGAAGGCACCTCTCTTACCGTAAGGGATGGGCGAATGGTGATTCCACTCAATGCAGAGCATAAGCGAAGGGTGAAAGGATTTATTCATGCGGAATCTTCCACTGGACAGACCGTATTCTTAGAGCCTGCCGAAGTACTAGAGGGTAATAACAAAATAAGAGAACTGGAGTATGCTGAGCGCAGAGAGATTGTGAAACTCTTGACGGTTCTCACCAATTACATTAGAGAACAGATAGAACCTCTAGAGAGGGCTTATAGGTTTCTTGGCGTGATAGATTTCGTGAGAGCGAAGGCGCGTTTTGCTATTACACTGGGAGCGGAGTTACCTTCATTGGTGAATCAGCCTATTATCAATTGGGAGAATGCTAGGCATCCATTGTTGTTTTTGGCACACCAAGCACTCAATAAACCAGTAGTACCCTTAAACATATCCATAGACAGCACGCACAAAGTATTGTTGATCTCAGGGCCTAATGCTGGAGGGAAATCCGTTTGCTTAAAAACAGTGGGGCTACTTCAATACATGGTACAATGTGGCCTCTTGGTCCCTTTGAATGCTGATTCTAAAGTTGGGGTTTTCAAAGATATATTTATCGATATTGGGGATGAACAGTCGATCGAGAATGACCTGAGTACGTACAGTTCTCACCTGACCAATATGAAGTTTGTAGTGAAAAATTCATCTGAAAAGAGCTTGGTGCTTATCGATGAGTTTGGTACGGGAACAGAGCCTCAGTTTGGTGGAGCGATAGCTGAATCAATATTGAAAGAATTGGTAGGGATAGGGGCATTTGGTGTGATCACTACACATTATAGCAACCTCAAGCAATTTGCAGAACGTACCGAAGGCGTACAGAATGGGGCGATGCGTTTTGATGTACAGAAACTAGCTCCGTACTACATGCTAGAGATAGGAAAACCTGGAAGTTCATTTGCATTGGAGATCGCTCGAAAAATTGGTTTATCAAATACGGTGATAGAGCATGCGAAAGAGCTGTTAGGTAGAGAACATACGGATATGGACAAGCTGCTTCGTGACTTAGAGCGTGACAAATTACGTGTCAATAATCGCGAACGTTCTTTAAAGGAAAAAGAACGATCTCTCAAGCGAGAACTTGAAAAGTACGAGGAGGTCAACACTAACATTACTGGAAAGAAAAAGGAAATCCTTAATCAAGCAAAGGAGGAGGCGGCTAAGCTACTCTCTGATACCAATAGGGAAATCGAAAAGACGATCCGTCACATAAAAGAGAACAAGGCAGAGAAGAAGGAGACCCAACAAGTCAGAACAAAACTAGCTGCGCTAAAAGATAAGGTCAAGCCAGAAAAGGTAAAGAAAATAGATCCAGAGCTCAAGGTCGTAGGGGGAGTGATCGTCATAGGAGATCATGTAAGACTTATCGGACAGGGAGTAGTGGGTCAAGTTGTCGGAGAGAAGGGCAAAGACCTAGAAGTGGTGATTGGAGAACTAAAATCCAATATCAAGCGAAATCGTTTGGAAAAAGTACTGCACACTGCTGTGAAAAGTCTGCGTAAAGAAAAACGGAAAGAAAGCCTTAAAGGGATCAATCTCAATCAAAGGAATGCCAACTTCAAGTCGAGAATAGATGTTCGGGGAAAGCGTGCAGAAGAAATTTTAGCGATTGTTGAGCAATTCATCGATGAAGCGGTCATGTTTGGGATGATGGAGGTGAAGATACTGCACGGAACGGGGCACGGAGTGCTAAGAGATATCATCCGTCAACGACTCAAAGAAGAGCCACAAGTGGCTTCTTTTAAAGATGAGCATATCGAACAAGGTGGTTCAGGGATTACAGTAGTAACTTTTAAATAGTCTTCGGGACAATCTGTTGTATTTATCATAAGTGGGGGTGACATGCCCTAGACTTTAACGAAGTTTGTCTAAGGCTCGTGAATTTATGAAGTCAAATTTATTATCCAATGCATTCTCCTTCTTGTCGATCAATGCAGAGACTTAATCTTCAATACTCTTGTCATATAGCAAAAGGTAAAGTGACCTTATAAGTCGCACAGGCCTATTCTGATTTTTTTCACACTTCTTTTACACTGTTTTACATTTGGTTAACAGACTTGGTACTAGACCTACTATATATTCGTGGAAATATTAAATATATACCATGAAAAGAATCAAATATATTGCCTTGTCATTTTCCGTATTGATCATCATACTAGTAGCTAGTGCTTTTTCTAAAAGCACCTCGATAGATAAAGAAAACAAAGCCTTTCTTGCATTGGAGAATGAACATAATCAAACTATTAATCTATTTGTGACGCATGGACATTGTAGCACACCATTTGCTGGGATTGTAGATGATTTAAAAGTAAGTGTTCCTAGAAGAGGTGACTTAGGGAATCCTTTAGAGAATATGAAGATTTCGTTTGAAGTCAACCCTAATTCTTTTAACGTTTGTCGAGGAGCAGACTTAACAAAGAGAATTAAAACACCTGGTCTATTTATTGGTGAGAATAATGAGAAAATTACCTTCAGGTCTACTCATGTTTATACGATGGGGTTGGATTGGTATCAAGTCAACGGTAAAATGTCAATAAAGGGAATCGAAAAAGAGGTGAAGTTATTTGTGACAGGGATTAGAGATCCAAAAGAGACAATGACTAGTTCACTCGTTCTCGAAGGTCAAATGAATCTCTTTGATTGGGGAATTGACTACGATAAGATCGTCAACGGCAGATCGGAGGATATTTCCACTAAATGGATGCATATCAATATGAAGATAGAAAACCTCTTGATATAAAGGCTATTGAAATATAATTTCAATAGCCTTTATAATTTGTTTAATGTATAGCGCGCTTTGATGCGCTATACATTAACACTTGTCGATTTCAATAAACTAATTGAGACTGTTGCAATATCGGAATTTGGAAACTTTTTGAATTTACTCATGTCTGGGGTCAAACCAGCTTCTTGAATTAGGCTCAAAAACTCGTCTACTTCAAGTATATACTGATCTGAATACCCGTGTGTTAAGTCATACGCTGTGGCGGCTGTTTTCCCTATATTTTGAGCAACCAATTCTGGTTTTACCGTATGTAATTCAATCAGTAGTAAACCGAACTTTCCAACATATGGAGTCCATTTTTCAATATGCTCTTTTAGTGATTCTGCTACTAAATTGTTTTCGAGCTTATTTCCTTGATAGGCATATGCGCCAGTTGATGAACTAACTCTTGAGCCACTACTGTTGGGCTTTTCCCAAATTCTATTATGATCCAAAAAGGTTCTTACGTTAAGTAAACTTTCCAATTCCACATCGTAATTATCTTTCAGGTCTTTGGCTAATAGCGCTGGATTCCCAATGTCACCCCAAATGATTTTCGCCCAGATATCGGCTTGGATTAGATTGGCTCTAGAAACTTTTAAAGCTGCCTCATTATAGTCTGCCCCAATTATCGTTAAAGGGTATTCATCTAAAATAGTTCCTCGAAGGGTTTGATTTTCAATAACTGAAAACAAATGCTTTAGAAATGCGCCATTACCACAGCCCATATCAAGTATGCCCTTTGGCTGCTCTTCTATTGGTTTATTGAAAAGATCTATTATGATTTCATCCACTACCTTAAAGTATGAACTATGGGCACCACCGCTTCCCCAGATATTCATCTCTCTATCAACATGGATTTCCTTAGATTCGGCTTCTGTATTTTTAAGGATTAGTGGATCACCAAATATTAGATTGTCCAATTTCCTAAGTGTTGGAATATAAGACACTGTCACTCCATAGGCACTGGCTCTTTTTGCGAAAAACAAACCTATTTCGTTAAATTCGTATGAGCCATTTTTGACGTTAAACCAACCAAGGTCTGCTAATAGCTTGAGCAACTGGTCAAAATCTTGATGGTTTTCATGAAACTCTTCTGACCGGAATCTGGACTCCATAAAATATTTATGAAACATTCCAGTCATGCCCAGATGAACTACTGTAGGCCCTACTATGATCCCTTCAATGTGGGTTAAAATTTGCTCTTGAATATTTCTTTCGGACTTGTTTTCAGAAAGTTCAATTCCATAATTGATTTTATGCTTTTCGTAAATACTCTTTAGCTTCAAGAATGGTTCGATTTCAAATTTTCTTTGATGGTAATTCTCGGACATTTGTAATAAGTCCACGACATCTTCATAAAGATGAAAATATTTGAAGGCTATTTCTGATTCACTATTAGTTTCATAGGTAACCAAATCATTCTGATTGTCAATGTTTTGAGCAAGCCATCCTTGTGAACACAGCCCCCTAAGAGCAACATTCAAATAGCCTTCATTGGCTTTGAATTTTATGGCAAGATCTTTTAACGATGCTTTTTTGTTCTCAAGTAAAAAATCCGTCACACCATTTTTCTTCAAGGTGTAAGCAGTCGGAGCTATGACAATGCCATCTAGATGACGAAATAGTCTACTTCTTAATGATGTTTTTTGTTTGGTATCCATTTTAATTGAAATAGTAATAACGGTTAATTATCAAGTGTCAAGGTTCGGCAGGTTATAGCTGATCTTGTGTATGAAACGTAGTACAGTGAAAAAACCACAATCCTTTCGAACAAACATCTGTCGAATTCAAAAGTTGCCATCTTTCAAAGATGCACAAACCATTAGCCTTTGCAAGGTGTTGTACTGAGTTTAATATTGAGTATTCTGAACATTTTTATTCCCAAACAGCCTTTTCAACTAGGTCAATTTTTAATTGACGTGCATCCAACTAAAATCAGAAATACACATAAAAGGCGAATGATGTTTTTACTATTTTTCATTCGTCATTTTCTTTTTTGTTAATTCTCATCTCAATTAGGCACGATGAGTTTTTATACAAATCAGATAGAATTAACAGGCTATAATCGCCTATGTCAATAGCGAAACCATCTCCGACATTAGAGCTTGAAAAGCTGAAGCTTTTTATAACATCTCTTACGTTTATCTGTAAGGTATAATGCACGTCACTAAAATAGGCTCTGTTTTCAACTCCTGGAGGGGCATGGTATCCCCATTCATGTGTAAAATCTGTAATTTCTATTTCTACTAAATCATCTTTACTACCTATAGTTGATCTGCTATTATTCAATAATGCAAATACTTTTCCAAATTCCGCTTGTTCTATGATTAGATATTGGTTGTTATCTTGAATCATGAAAGTCAGTAAGTAATTTTTATATATTTTGGTATAGTATTCTTTTGTTGACTGATCATGAGCAATATAAAATTCCGCTATGGACTCACCCTTATTGTCAACTCGGAGATAGATGTCTCCAATTAAATGGCCGGCTGATTTCTCATCATAGACCTGAAGTAGAGTGCTTAGATTTAAGTCGTTATGTTTTATACTACTGACTGATCCCTCTTCTAAGTATATCTTTTTCATAGACTCTTGTGCGCTAATACTATTTGACATAAAAGATACGGTGATTAATATGATTGCTGTTTTCATTCAATGTCCTGTTTGGGCAAGAAAATGTCTTTCATTGCGAATTTTTAAGATGCATAGAGGTTGAGCATACATTTCTTATCGAGCAACTCCATTGTTGTCAAATTTCTTTCGAAGCTGCACTTCTGTAATCGGTATTATTCCAATCATTAGCGTGACTAGTGCAACGGCACTATACATCTGAGGTTGTCTTTGGAAAGGGGCAGATAGAAGATGATTTGAACCAAAATGGTGGTTATACTAGCATACAAGAATAAGCTAGAACTAAGTTTATTCGCGAAATTCCAAGATTCAGAAGACTTCATTGATCTCGATGTTCTATATCCATAGAAACGATTGATACTATTCGGAGAAAATAGTTTAAATAAAATTGACAGCACCAACATAAGCGGGCCAAGTGCCAGCTGTATTAATATAAAATCGTCCATATCAATCAAATTTAATGATTAAATTATGATGAGTTAGGATTAGAAAGCGCACTACTTACTATTCCCCTCAAAGGCACACCATTTATTAAATTTATTAGTTGTGGAGGACTTTCCAAGTGCCACCACAGTTTCTTAACCAATCGAACTCCAGCTATTCATCGCTGTCGTTAGCTCCTGTATTTTCAAATTGAAAGATCAAACTGCGCTAATCGTGTTTAAGTCTATTTTTCTTTTTTTCCCCCTTAATTCTATACTTCCTAAAGGTATTAGTTTAAATCCGTCAGTATCAGAAATAAGATCAAAGGTATCCTTAGAAATCAAGATATCTACCTTATAGTGATTGCATTGTTCTTGGATTCGAGCCGT
>JAWUWD010000104.1:0-10166 GCA_034112085.1 Cyclobacteriaceae bacterium | reverse complement strand
TCGACATCAGGTGCTTGAGCAATTGAAACAAGAATATGCCTATGTATTTAGTGAAAGTAAATATCCCGGAGTCCCAAAAGTCTCTGTCAATGAACTAACAAATCACCCTTTTGTAGTCGAAGGAATTGAAATTACTCCAATTGATACACTTCACTATAAACTTCCCGTATTTGGTTTCAGGGTTAAAGATTTTGTGTACATCACTGATACCAATTATATCAGTGAACCTGAAATGGAGAAAATGAAGAACGCAGATATTTTAGTGCTCAATGCACTTCACCAATCTGAACATATCTCACATTACAACTTACAGCAAGCCCTTGATGTGATCAAATTGGTCAATCCAAAAAAAGCATTTTTAGTGCATATGAGTCACCAAATGGGACTGCATAAAGATATTGCTGCGATACTACCTGAGGACGTATATATGGCTTATGATGGCCTCAAAGTAAGCCTATAAATGCATAATAGTTATTACTTTTTGAGGCATTTGAGCCGATCTATTGATGAGAATATCAATGGAATGAAGTTAACAGAGTGCTTTACTCAAAATAAGAATGAACTTATACTTGGGTTCACTTCTCCCACAAAGACTTTCTATATCAAGGCACATCTACAAAATGACTTTTGTGCTTTAGACTTTCCAGATAATTTCAGTAGATCAAAAAGAAATTCTGTTGACCTTTTTAAGAAAATTACACATAAACGAGTTCTGAGTATTCGTCAATATCTCAATGAAAGGTGTTTTTCTATCAATTTCGAGAAGAATCATACCTTGCTTTTTAAAATGCACGGCAACCGCAGTAATATTTTATTGTTCAAAAATAATGAACTCATTGAAAGATTCAATCATCAATTGAAAAATGATGATACTATCAATATAAACTCACTTGATAGACCTCTAGATCAAAGTAAAGAAGCCCTAATTTCAAATGAAGGAGACTACAAAGTCCTCTATCCTACTTTTGACAAGCATATTCATCAATACATTGACGACCTTGATTATCACTCAAAATCGATCCCTGATCAATGGGAAGTTCTACAGACTGTAGAATCAGAATTATTGAATTCTACCTTTTACGTAGATCTGAAAAATGGAAAACCGATATTTAGCTTACTGCCCTCTTCTCCTGAATCGGAATCATATTCAGACCCTATATTAGCTGTAAATACCTTTTTCCAATCATACATCAAACAGTCTAGCTTACTCAAAGAGAAGCAACAAATCAACTCCATTTTGAATGGAAATATCAACCGCACCAAATCATATATTAAGAAATCTTCAAATAAGCTCCATACATTAACAAGCCATACTCATTATAGTCAATGGGCAGATATAATCATGGCCAATTTGCATCTGGTTCAGCCACATACTAAAGAAGTGGTTCTACAAGACTTTTACAATGAACTAAATCCAATTACGATCAAAATTAAGCCGACAATTAGTCCACAGAAAAATGCTGAAATATATTATCGAAAGTCTAAAAATCAGAAAATAGAAACCAACAAGCTTCAAGAAAGTATTGATGTGAAAATGCAGCAGTTACTCATATTAGAAACACATCATAAAACGATTAATGAGTTTGATGACTTTAAAAAATTAAGAAATTACCTCAAAGAACATCAACTAACTAAAGCCAAACGAGAGGCAAAAGAAGTCCCAAAACCTTATCTCAATTATCACAAGGATGGCTTTGATATTTGGGTGGGTAAAAACTCCAAACACAACGACACCCTAACTCAAAAACTTTCATATAAGGAAGATTTATGGTTACATGCGAAAGATGTGAGTGGGTCTCATGTACTTGTCAAACATCGATCCGGACAAGTATATCCTAAGCATGTCGTAACCTATGCAGCTCAATTGGCCGCTTATTATAGCAAGCGCAGAACAGATTCGATGTGCCCTGTTATCTACACGCCAAAGAAGTATGTTAGAAAACTCAAAGGAGCACCTTCTGGAGCAGTCATGGTGGACAAAGAGCAAGTCACTTTAGTTACTCCTTTGAGAAAGGAAGAGCTATAATACTTCCCTTCTTAAAATTTCCAATGGCGAGCTATTGACGACATCTCTTGTGTTCCACCAGCCGACTATCATTGTCAAAAGAATAACTACTCCCCAAACGCCCAATAAACTCAGGTAATCAGGACTAAATTTGACTTCAAAAAAGAAGGTCGCCAGTCCCCAGCCAGAGATCACAGATAAACCAACTCCAGTAAGTCCAGCAAAAAATCCCAAATAGCCATACTCTATTAGCGTCATAGCTACTATTTGCTTTTTAAGAGCACCAAGGGTTCGAAGCAACACATTCTCTTTCATCCTCAAATACTTACTATTGATGACCGCACCTGCCAACACAACCAACCCTGTGATGATACTAAACAATGCCATGAAACGAATTACAAAGGCAACTTTGTCAAAGAATGTCTGAAGTGTTTCCAAAATTATATTCAAATCTATAGCTGAGACATTGGGGAACGCGGTAATCAATTCTCTTTGAAATACTCCAGCTGTAGCTTTATCAGTGGTTTTTGTAGTTAAAACAAATATTTTTGGTGCTGGTTCTAGCACTCCCTTCGGAAATACAAAAATGAAATTGGGTGGATCATTAGACCATTCCACATCTCGAACACCACCAATATAAGTTATGATCGGTATACCTTGTACATCAAATACCACCCTATCCCCTATCTCCAATTCAAGGGTCTCTTTAAGGCCCTCTGAAATAGTAACGAATATTGTATCTCCTGAATTGACAACTTCTCGCTGCATGGTTCCTTCGATCAATTTCTCCGACTGGTGTAGTGAATCTCGATAAGTTACTCTATACTCCCTGGTCAATGCCCAATTGGGTATATTATCGCTTGTATCCTTCTGGATAATATCAATGGTCTTACCCCTCAGTGATTTTAGCCTTGTGGTAACAATAGGTACTACTTGATTGATGGGCAGGTTGTTATCACTCACAAGTTGGATAACTCCATCAACTTGGTGAGGCTGAATATCAAATAAAATCGTATTTGATTGATTTTCGTTGCCTACAAACTCCACTTGATTAAGCAAACTATTCTGAATCAAACTTAGCGTTGCCACCAAGAATGCTCCTAATCCTATAACCACAACTAGTACCGTAGTTTGATTATTTGGTCTAAATAGATTGGATAGGCTTTGTCTCCAAATGAAGTTCCACCCATGCGGGAAAAATCTTTTTACCAAGAAAGTTAAGAACTTGGCAAACAATGCTAAACAACCAAAGGCGACTAGTAAACCACCAAAGAACATCGCACCCACCGCCCAACTCTTAGTCAAAAACGCTGCAAAAGTCAATGGGAAGATAACGATCAAAGAAATGGTCAATACCATCGTCTTAGTTACTTTTCGGGAGCTCTCCATCGCATTTCTAAGGACTACCAATGGCGGTACAAACCGTACACTTATCAGTGGTAAAACTGAGAATAATATGGCTATCACAATTCCTACGAGCATGCCTTGCGATACAGCCACCCAAGAAATAGCAACATTAATATCTAAAGGAATAAACTCACCTAATATAGCCGGAATAGAATATTGTAATCCTAAACCCAAAATTACACCCAAGAAACTTCCTAGTATTCCTAAGGAGACGGTTTGGATCAAGAAGATATTGAATACCTGCCAACCTGAGGCTCCTATACATCTCAATACACCTACAGTTGCTCGCTTTTCTTTGACGTATATATGTACTGAGCTCGCCACCCCTATACATCCCAATATCAAGGCAACAAATGCCAGTAGATTGAAAAATCGATATAAATTCTCAAATGCCTCTCCTAGATTTTCCTTGCGTGATTCAACCGTCTCAAAAGTATGTCCTTGCTTTTTAACGTCATTCTTCAACAGATCAGCAATATCCTCAGCTATTTTTGTTGTTTGGGTCTTTAAGAAAATATCATGATTAACACGACTTCCATATTGTACTAGCCCTGTGCTGTCCAAATATTCCATCGGAATATATATCGATGGTGTAAATGAGGCTTGAACTGCTCCACCACCTGGGATGTTTTTAACCTCACCAGCATATTGAAAGGTAATATTTCCAATTTTGATAGAATCACCAGTACTCACATCATACTGAGTAGCAAGATTGGAATCCACCATAGCATAAGCCCCATTCTCTTTCATGACTTTATAAGCACTATCCGGACTAGTTTCTAATTCACCGTAGAAAGGGAAATTTCCTTTCATCGCTACCACTCTTACAAGTCTTGTTCCGCTGGTGCTTGTCATGAAATATGCCATAGAAGCCAAACTCGATGTATTGGCAATCTCTATTCCTAGCGTATCCATTCGAGCCATGAATGAAGGTTCTATAGCCGTATTGGCGTGCACCACATAGTCTGCTCCTAGCAGCTCCTTAGCTTGACCATCGATATCCTCTTGCAGGTTATTATTGAATGATGATATTGCCACTAATGCAGCAATACCAATCACTATCGATGATATAAATAGAAATAATCGTGAAAAATTATTTCGCGCATCTTTCCATGCCATCGACCATACCCACTTATCAGTCAATAGATTTTTCTTATCTTTTTTGATCTTTATGATATACTCCATGGACACCTATGCTGTAAATGATTCTTGTTCGCTTGTCAAATCTGACACTATAGTTTCGTTGGCAGGAAGTCTTCGATCAGAAACTAACTTACCTCCTTTTAGTTGAAGGATTCTCTGCGTATGCTGTGCAAGTTCTAGATTGTGTGTCACCAATATTAGCGTGGTTCCCTCCTCCCTATTGATATCAAATAAAAGCTTGGTAACTATTCCTGCAGTATCTTCATCAAGATTACCAGTAGGCTCATCGGCAAATAGAATCTTGGGATTGGACATAAATGCACGCGCTATAGCTACTCGTTGTTGCTCACCACCTGAAAGTTGTGAAGGATAGTGGTGTCCCCGATCGATGAGCTCTACTCTTTCAAGCAACTCTTTTGCTCTTCTCAGAAGATTTTTCTCTCCTCGCAGCTCCAATGGCAGCATTACGTTCTCCAAAGCAGTCAATGTAGGCAACAGTTGGAAGTTTTGAAAAATAAAACCAACATGCTGATTACGTACATAAGCACGATCATCCTCATTTAGGGCGTTTAGTTTGATATCTACCAATGATATAGTCCCTTCAGAAGGGACATCTAACCCCGCACAAAGTCCCAACAAGGTAGTTTTCCCACTTCCTGATGGACCAACAATCGCTACAGTCGCTCCTGATTCCACTTCAAAAGAAACGCTATCTAAAACGGTTAGTTTCTTATCTCCAGTATTGAAACTCTTTGATAAATTTTCTGCTGTTAATATATTAGACATGCTGTTATTTAATTCTTAATTGTAATTCGCAATTTATTTTTTGAAGTTAAAGACGAACTTATTCTTCATGATCAACTCAACAACTCACCGAATTATGTTATTACCAAAAACCCTGAGTGTAAGATATACGTTTTCAATTCAAATAGTTTTTAAAATAAGCTAAAAGGTTCTAATTCGGCTTGAAATTTGTTTCCTTTAAAACATCATTCTCAGAGCATATTCTGAAATACTAACTCCTACTATAGGATAAATCGTAATCAATGAAGAAATATTTTATTCTTATCATATTAATATCAACTTCAATATTTTATTCATTCAATCAGCAATCAAAAAAAACGATCGTATTTTTCGGAGATAGTCTCACGGCTGGCTATGGTCTTTCTATAGCCCAAGCATTTCCTGCCATTGTACAAGAAGTACTCAACGACAATGGCTTTGACTATGAAGTGATCAATGCGGGACTGAGTGGAGAAACTTCTGCAGGTGGATTGTCCAGAGTTGATTGGATACTACAGAAAGAAGTTGATATATTCATTTTAGAGTTGGGAGCCAATGATGCACTTAGAGGCCTTCCTCTTGACCAAACCAAATCGAACCTTCAGGCAATCATAAACAAGGTCAATACAAAATATCCCAATGCCAAAATCGTGATCGCTGGAATGATGGCTCCACCGAATCTTGGTGAATCATATACCTCTGAATTCAGTAGCATATTTCAATCAATATCAAGAGATAATAAGGCATCACTAATCCCATTCTTATTAAATGGTGTAGCTGGAGACAAAACACTTAACCTTCCTGATGGTATCCATCCAAATGTAGAAGGTCATAAAATCGTTGCGAATAATGTCATTCAGGTGTTAAATTATATCCTATGACAATGCACATCTCCCTCACGCACCTTCGACTTAAAAGTCTTTGGAAGATATACCCGTTTTATAAGTACAACAGCAAGGTACAGCAACAAATAAAATCAGCAGAAGGTGTATTATCAAGTGAAGCTAAAGGAACCAGCTTTGTGAGTTTCTATACGAAGACAAGTTGGAAGTCAAAAGATGATATGTTGAAATTTATGAGGAGTGGTGCTCATGTCATCGCCATGAAGGAAAGCTCTCAATTTGCATTGAAGGTCACTACACATGGGTATAGCAGTGAGGCATTACCTTCATGGAATGAGAGCATTCAAATTATAAATAATAAAAGCTAATGGGGAAAACGGCTATAATCTTAGGGGCAACTGGCTTGACAGGAAGCTTACTTTTCAAAAAATTAATTGACCACCCAAATTTTGATAAGATTAAACTTTTCTCAAGAAAATCGATCAATTCTAAATCTGAAAAAGTAGAAGAGCATTTGGGTGACTTACTTAAGATGTCTCAGTTCAAGTCGGAATTCAAAGCAGACATTGTATTCTGTTGTATTGGAACTACAGCTGCCAAAACTAAAGATAAGCAAGCTTATAAAGCCATTGACTATGGCATTCCTAAGGAGGCTGCTAATCTTGCCAAAGATAATAACATCTCAGCTTTCATGGTGATTTCAGCACTTGGAGCGAATAGTGACAGTAGTGTATTCTATAATAAAACCAAAGGGGAGATGGAAGAAGCTGTACTATCAAACAATATTAAAAACACCTACATATTGCGACCTTCTTTGATTGAGGGTAATAGGAATGAAAGCAGATTAGGAGAAAAAATTGGTTCTGTAGTGATGAAGATTATCAATCCATTGATGATTGGTAAATTAAGAAAATACCGAGCGATTGAGGCTGACATGATTGCCTCTGCAATGGTCAACCTATCAGAAAATAATTATGAGTCTCAAATTATTGAATCAGATAAAATCATTGAAATTAGCCGATAAGTGAACATTAATAGCAGCAATTAGGTTGTTACCATAAATATCTAAACATGAACAATTTCGATTTCCAGAACCCAACCAAAATAATTTTCGGGAAAAATCAAATCGCCAGTTTATCAAAAGAAATTCCGAAGGACTCCAAAGTTCTTCTTCTTTACGGTGGCGGTAGTATAAAAAATAATGGCATATATGACCAGGTAAAAGAAGCTTTGACTTCGTACGAAGTAATAGAAATGGGGGGAATCCCCCCGAATCCAGAGTACGAAGTACTACTAAAGGCCTTAGATATTATCAAATCACAGGATATTACATTTTTATTAGCTGTAGGTGGTGGTTCTGTCATTGATGGAACTAAGTTTTTATCTTCTGCGGCACTATATGAAGGAGATAATCCATGGGACATTTTAGCACTAAAAAAACGCACAAATAAAGGTCTGCCTTTTGGAACAGTACTAACACTACCTGCTACTGGATCTGAAATGAACTCTGGGGCAGTGGTGACAAGAGCAGCCACCAAAGAGAAATTAGGAATGGGAGGTCCAGGGTTATTCCCACAATTTTCTATCCTAGATCCTGAAGTTGTTAAATCTATTCCACAACGTCAATTAGCGAATGGGTTGGCTGACTCATTTACTCATGTACTAGAACAGTATTTGACTTACCCTTCTGGAGCTGCCCTCCAAGATCGTATAGCCGAAGGTATCTTACAGACTATTGTCGAAGTAGCTCCCGTGATCTTGAATGATCCATCTGATTACACGGCAGCTTCTAATTTTATGTGGTGTTGCACAATGGCATTGAATGGATTAATACAAAAAGGAGTTCCTACAGACTGGGCAGTTCATGCAATGGGTCATGAATTGACGGCACTATATGGAATAGACCATGCAAGAACATTGGCAATCATATCAAAAAGCCACTACACCTATAATATTGAAACCAAGAAGGAGAAGCTTGCGCAATATGCCGAACGAATTTGGAATGTAACTGAAGGACCAACAGAGCAAAAAGCCAAAACTGCTATCGATAAAACAGAAAATTTTTTCCATTCACTTGAAATAAAAACTAAGCTATCTGAATATACCAAAGACTATGACGGTACTGCCAAAATCATTGCGGATCGATTTATAGAGAGAGGTTGGGTTGGAATTGGTGAACACGGGAAACTAGAACCTAGTGATGTAGAAAAGATTGTAGAAATGTCTTACTAGTAGTTTTCTAATTAGAGTTAAAAAAGAAAGGGTGTCATTCACAATTGAATGACACCCTTTCTTTTTTCTTGATTGCAATTACTCAATCAATTCCTCTTAAAAATATATCTTGTGACAAAAATTCCTTGTCCATCAGGCTCTCCTGCATCACTTTCTACACCACTAGTCACAAACGCCATTTCCCAACCCTCCTTGACCATCTCATTGATACGATCAGACATCACAGCATCATTGGATGCTATATTCCTGAAGTTGATTCCCGCCATACTATAAAAGTTGAGCAACTTAGTTTCTGAAAAATCATCAACTTTAATATTCTTTCTTTTTACTTTTCCTTGATCGCTCTTCTTTCCGTCCGTACGATCAGTAGTAAGATCATCAGAGTTGATCTCAGACTTATTCTCTATTATTCTTGATCTTCCCAGTCCGCCAGGTATTATAGATTCTATTGTGGTGATTATTTTGTATTCCTGAGCATGTGTGCTACAAATTGTCAATACTGCAAAAGCGGCTAATAAAATTCCTTTTCTCATAATGTTCTGTTTGTTTAAGTAGTTGTGATACGCAAACTAACTATAACAACCTTACCAATCAAATATTATATTTTTTTTAGCAATAGTAATACAAAGACAACCATGACAATCTTACCAATAAATCTCAGACTTGGAGCTTGATCAATCGTTTGTCTAAATATTGCACAACTACTATTATGAATGTCACTAATGACATCATTGGAAAATACTTACCAAAAAAAGATCCAATTTCAATATTCATTATTCCCAATGTCATAACCGTAACGATCAATGCACTGAAGATCATCAATACTATTATAGAACCCAACCACCAATTGGCTTCCCAGTCGCTTTTAGCCAGTGTCACTTTGGTGACTATGTTGTCCGCAAATGACTTTGGTAGGTACTCATCGACTGAAGAGTCATTAAGTATATCATAAAGCTTTATATACGCCTTAGCGTCTTGACTACTCTTGCCATTTATCAGATTATTATCAAGTGCTTCCTGTATTTCTTTATCTAAATTATCGTTGTTCATGACATTGACATTTGGTTATACGATATAAGTTTTTCTTTCAACAGTTTCCTGCCTCGAAACAAATAACTCTTAACTGTTCCTGTAGGCATATTGGTTATTTCGGCTATCTCTGGATAAGTCATTTCTTCTAAGTGAAATAAAGTGATCACTGTCCTGTATTGAATAGGTAATTGATCCACCATTGATCCAATATAGGTTTTCATATCCTGGTCCATCATTTTTGTTTCAGGAGTATCAGTAGTAGCTAGTCTTTCTACTTGCTGCTGTAGCATTTCTTCATTCTCAGTTCCTACCACGACTTTCCTTCTCTGTAGGTAATTCAAACTGGTACGATAGGCGATCGTTGCTATCCATGTAGACAATTTCGATTGATAATTAAACGAACCCAGTTTATCGTATACCTTCAAAAAAACATCCTGACAAATCTCTTCTCGATCCTCATCTACAGCAACGATTTTAGCCACCATGTGTGATACAAGTCGTTCGTTCTGCTTAATAAGCTTTTTGAACGCCATCATATCCCCGTCAATTATACGTTTGATGATCTGTTGATCTTCCGTCATTATCAGGTTAGACAAAGAGTCTATTTCAAAGGTTGCAATTTTAATCAGTTAATCAGTTAATCAGTTAATCAGTTAATCAGTTAATCAGTTAATCAGTTAATCAGTTAATCAGTTAATCAAAATAAACATTCTTCAATTAAC
>JAWUWD010000103.1:0-7570 GCA_034112085.1 Cyclobacteriaceae bacterium | reverse complement strand
AACAAAGATCTATTCTTCTGCAGCCTGATAATAGAGAGACTAACTGAAGTTGGAAACTCAGTGTCTCTATTAAAATCATCAGCGAAATCCCCTATGCTGTCTGCGAGAGATGCGTACTAGAACGTTTTACTATAATATTTGTGTGGATAATGAGCCTCGAATCGGCCAGTAATAGGTTGGAGGAATCGCCGCATTGCCAGTGTCTCTATCACTAAAAGCCAACAGACCCATGAGGAATTAGTCCTTTCAATAATGCGCATTGGAAGGGATTATTCGAGGGGCTCAGATTTCGTTAATACTAATGAGGATTGAAATAAAAGATAGATAATAATAAGACTAGGAGGATCAATTTGAAACGGAACAAGCTTAGTCTAACTACGAGCTCAATGATCAAAGTTTTTTAAGTGAAGTACAAATCAATAACCTCGGAGCAAGCACACGAGGTATGGAGTCTGATGATTGTTTTTATTCAATGCAAGCATCGCGGAATAGTACCCACAACGTCAGTTTAGACAGGCTATTATGGAAAGATTTCTCATGACCTTGATATTTAATTGCTTTTTGAATAGACAAAGATCTATTCTTCTGTAGCCTGATAATAGAGAGACTAACTGAAGTTGGAAATTCAGTGTCTCTATTAAAGCAAGTGATTCACGTATTTTTCATAAGTGTAAGACGTACATAATTAGCTCGCAATACAGTTATTCATTACAATGAATATATTTGCTTTATTAACCTTAATATTGTCTACATTTAGGCATAATTTAATTCGAATATAGATCCCCCTAAAAAGTGCTAAATGAAAATATTATTAGTTGACGACCATAAAATAATTCGTAGCATATTGGCTACTTTTTTAAGTGATAAACTTGGAGCCGAGGTGATACAAGGTAATAATGGCATAGAAGGTGTCAATTTATTCAAGAGCGATGTATTTGATTTAGTAGTCACAGATATACACATGCCCAAAATGGATGGTATTGAAATGGTTAAGCGAATCAGGGTACTGAATGATGAAATAAAAATAGTGGCCTTATCTATGATGGATGATTCAGTCAGCATTAAACAAATGTTAAAAGAAGGAGCTTCTGCTTATGTGTTAAAAGAAGGAGATACTAATGAATTATTAAAGGCCATAAATTTAGTAATGGAAGGTGGTAAATATTACTCCCCAGCTGTAACTGAGGTTATCATGACAAGTATCTCGCATGGCAGAAAAGAGTCTCAAAAAGTAGAGCTTACTAAGCGAGAATTGGAAATCTTGGAGTTGATTCTCAAAGAAAAATCAAATGCGGAAATAGCCGAGCAACTCTTCATCAGCCTAAGAACAGTAGAAACCCACAAACACAATGTAATTGAAAAAACAGGCTCAAAAAATATAGCAGGGCTCGTTAAATACGCTATTCGTGAAAAACTTTTTGACAATTTATTCTATTAAGAGATAACTAAACTTACTTCCGTACCTACTCCCTCCGTACTCTTAATTTTGAGAATACCGCCAATATTTTTTGCCCGCTCATGCATATTAGTAATTCCAAAGCCATTTTCAGTGTCCTTAGTATTAAATCCC
Source organism: Cyclobacteriaceae bacterium (assembly GCA_034112085.1). Lineage (GTDB taxonomy): Bacteria > Bacteroidota > Bacteroidia > Cytophagales > Cyclobacteriaceae > JAWUWD01. The sequence goes on along the minus strand of JAWUWD010000103.1, from coordinate 6,000 downwards.
GCTCCATCATCTTTTATTTTCAGATAAAATAACCCTTCAACATTCGCCTCCACGGTTATCTTATTTGCTCCTGAATATTTGATACTATTAGTCAACGACTCTTGAAAAATTCTAAAGATATTGGTGGCCAATTTCATATTATTGAATTCTTTTTTACCCTTCCAGTTTACGACGATCTCTCCCTGAAATACTCTTTTCATTTTCTCTGCTACAAAATTAAAAGAAGCATGCAGATCTTTGTTTTCAAAAATACTTAACCCTAGGTTGTTGATTACAAACCTCGTTTCACGGATCAACTGATTCAACATTTCGTCCACTTCCAAGTTTATTTCTTTTGTTTCTTTATAAGAAAGATCTCCTGATAAAGTCTTATGTAGCATCATCCTAGTCCCTACCAACATCTGCCCTATGCTATCATGAATATCTCTGGACACTCTTAACCGCTCTTTTTCTTGTGCCTCTATTTCTAAGGTTTCATTATTCTTCTTTCCTGATATATCAGCCAAAATTCCAAATACACGAGTCGATAGGTTTTGTTCGTTTCTCACCAATGAGTTCATAGTTGCCAACATCCATTTCCAGCCTAACTCATCAGAACCCATCTGGACTTCACAGTTGAAAGAATCTACCTTACCACTGAGCAAATCATCAATTTTTCTTTGACAAATAAAACGTTGCTCTGGATTAATATAACGGACCAAATCATCGATTTTTTGAATATTCTTCCATACGTCCCAGTCTCCCATTTTTTCTGGAAATAAAGTCATGATATTCTCCGTGTAATCAAACTCGTATGAAATCAAGTGATTCGCCTTCAAGGCAAGATTCAGTTTCTGCAATTGATTCTCAAGCGTCTTTTTTGTCTTGACCTCCTTGGTAACATCCTGCACCGTGCCATAAGCGCCAATAACTTCGTTGTTATCATTTAGCTCAATTCGTGCGTGCTCCTCGACATATCTCACATTACCAATGGCAGTAACTATTTTATGAATCCCATAAAAAGGCTTTTTATTTACACCACTTTTAGTAAAAGCGTTATCAATAATTTCTCTTACCTCAGGATGGAAATATTTATAATAAGTATCGGCTGTTTCCTTGAATGATTGAGGCTTTTCGTCATAGATATGATAAATCTCATCGGACAAGTAGCGTTTATCATTAACGACATCACAATGCCAACTTCCAACCTTCGTTAAGCGCTGAGCCTCTTTTAAAGCATTATTTGCTATTTTCAATTTATGCTCGTAACTATTTCTCTCCAGAACATCCCTTACGGCTACATGTGCATAAACTATATCTCCTATTTTCGTTTTTCTTGAATTGATCTCAACAGGTATTATTATCCCTTCTTTAGTCTGAAAATAGCTTTCTGAAATCTCATTTGAATCTGGCTCTGCACGTTCAATCCACATGGCAAACTTATGCTCATCCCAATCAGCATTTATCACATAGAATTTACTGCCTTCTAATTCCTCTCTTGCATAACCCATCATCATTGCAGCCGCAGTATTTACACTAACAATAACTGATTGCTCGTCAAGTAAATAAATGGCAGCCGCAGCAGACTCGATCAATGCTATATATTTTTGTTCATGAAATACCTGCAACTTTTCTGCCGTTTTTCGATCAGTAATATCAAATACAACACCAAGTACGCCGGCTATTCTCCCGTCCGAATCGTAATATGGCGTTTTCGACGTTTCAACCATTATTTTTTTGTCCGACGACTTGTACTCCAAGTATTCGTCATTTTTCAATGTCTTGCCTGCCCTAACCGCCTTGAGATCATTGGCTCTAAAAAAACTGGCTAATTCCTTGCTCAGAAAATCAAAATCAGTTTTGCCAATGATATCCGCTTCCGCAGCACCAAAGAATTTTTCAAATTCTTTATTACACGCTAAGTATTTACCATCAAGATCTTTTAACCAAATTAAACCGGGAATTGTATCAAAAACTTCCATAAGCGCACTTTTATCGCTAGCTACTTTCTCATGAAGCTTACTACTCAACTGAATACTTTTTAGGATAAGTCTTTCTTTTTCAATGATCTCATTTTTTAATTCAAGATTAATCTTGGCAAGAAACATATCATTTACCCCTCTTTCTCTCTTCCTTCTGTCAATAATGAAGAACATCACTATGCCCATGATTACAATATATAAATTCTGAATATTATCTATTCTGGTCGCTTCCTCCAAGGAAAGGATCTTTGAATAACTCAAAACAAAATTAGACGCCAAGATTAAGGTATATATGAAAAGAGCATTCGCATAATAGATTACAGACCTTTGCTGATAAATTACTGGAATTATAGCGAGTATGACAAGGTAAAAAACTGTTAAACCTAAATCATTATTAATATTTAGCCGCTCCGCACTTTTGAGATACCATACATGAGTGATTAAAATTAAGATTGGGAAGACCACCCCTAACATAAATATCCCTAAACTATACTTTTGAAAACGAATAAAGATCATCGTCATAACTGGGAACGTGAGCAGTATAAGCCCTATTATGAAATAATCTTTTAGCTGCAAATACACGGTCGCAATCAAGAACAACATGGTGCAGACAAATAGGAATAAGATGGATACATTTCCCATAAGACGTTTATAACCAATGGAATTCACAATATCACGTTCGTTGGAATTATAAATGTTAGATAGCATTTGGACTCACATATTTTCAGATCAAAGGTAAAGGTTAGTTCGCTCTATCTCGTAAGGGAATCACTTAGTTGATGAAAAGAACGTTTTTTAAGATCTTATATCTTCTGCACTACTACCAACCGAAATCAAATTAGAAAAATATAAATCACCCTTGAAAGGGGGTAAATAAACAAGTACTAGTTAATCAATCCCATTAATCAGACTCAAGGGTTATGTTTTAGACTTTCAGGTTGGCAGATATCAAGTCATCAAAGCTATAACGACTATTATATCCTTACAAAATGTTGTGCATTTCCTTGAACGCTACTAATCGTAGCACATGAATCGACATTTGCTCCATTGGAAGAGCTGGAAGTGACAACTTCAAACCTTTCATTCTCAAGTAATCCCTTCATCCCGAAAGAAGTGATGACGTCATAAACTATAATAAAAATATTCCTTAAAAAAAGTCTATCGGTCGTGGGGTGAAACGTCTCTTTAATATAGGTCTCTTTAACACGCCTTACATCACGGAGTTAAGCAACCCTTCGCTATCAAAACTGACTTTCTTCTATTTTATATAGGTATATCGACCTCTTTTTTTCGCTCATACTATTCGTAAAGTAAAAGAAATACTTCCATTTTATTCACACATCAATGGCGCTATTGTATATGTATGGTTTCACCCACTCATCTACCAATTAATTTGATCTCCGTGTAACTTTTAACTAGATGCGATCGTCAAACTCAAAACCTGAAAGATGACGTTAGAAAATTTAAGACAAAAAATATTATTGCAAATGTTTATCATCTTCACTCGCTATTTGATTGGAGCCGCCTTTGCATTTTCCAGCATCGTCAAAATATCAGGCAATCGGTTTACGAATGACAGTGGTGCCGATAATCCAATTAACTCTGCTTGGCATTTCTTTGAAACGCTCTACCAAAGTGGGATATATTGGAAATTTTTAGGCCTTGCTCAGCTAATGGCTGGTTTTCTTCTTATGACTCAGCGCTTTGCCAGACTTGGGGCTGTTGTCTTCTTACCCATAATCCTGAATATCTTTATAATTACCATATCGTATGATTTTAGAGGAACACCTGTTATCACAGGGTTGATGCTTTTTGCGACCCTATTATTGCTGTTCTGGGAAAAAGACCAGCTTAAAATATTCTGGAATCAACAGCCAGTATTACCAAAGGTGAATGCGCTGGAATTTCATATAGGCTGGCAATGGATAGGATTGGTCTTGTTTCTTTTTGTCTCTTCGAATAAAGCAGGTGTAAAATTGCTCGGAATATTACCTTGGATAGGCATCACAGCGCTCATCGTTATAGTTGGGGCTTTTTTGACAATAAGAGATCATAAAAAACATTTCCACTCAGATAAGTACTAATTACTCGAAATAACAATCATTTTTTTTGAGACTCTTTCATTATTCAAAGCATCGACCAAGTAGCTCGCCACTGAAATTCTATTAATTGTTAAACTTGGCTGGGAAGTCACGCCAAATGTCTCTCTAATTTTCTGTATCGACTTCCCATTGGTCAAGCCGACGGGCCTTACAATAGTCCACATCAGCGCCGATCTCTTCAATACTTCTTCTTGCCTTTCATGGTCAATATAAGCAGCATTGATGTTGCTATTTTCAATGGTCCATCGAAACCACCATGGAATATCAATTCGTGACTCACTCACACCCCAAGCCGAACAGCACACGATACGCACAAGGTTATGCTTACTGGCCACATTAGATATATTTAACATGGTCTCGGACAGGTAAGTCTCTGGTGTCGTTAAGCTTGACCAAGGAAAATCATTGACTCTTGAGATATTCAAAGTAGTAATAACATGTTTACAACCTTCCATTGCAATGTGCAGGTCATCATAACTTCGTGAATCTCCCTCGAACAATTCAATGCCCGGTTGCTTGGCGATCCGTTTAATATCACGTCCAAGACAGTGAACATGATATCCTTTTTCTAAAGCATTTTCTAGTACAAGCTTTCCTGTTCTTCCCGTTGCACCAAGTAGTAAAATTTTATCATTCATAGACATAAATTATAAGCTTTGATCTTTCAATGCGCTAATAATAAACCACCGAAGAAGTATCAATCAATTTAACTAAGTATAAAAGTTTCTGTTTTGTTACTTTTTGACTAAAGTTAAAATCAATAAAACAATACTGACCTTCTCCATTAAGATGTTCAGAGATTTTCTTGTATTGAACAAGAAGAATGAATGTTTCAACGTTTCATGAAAAGTATTAGTTGTTAAGAATCTACCTTTTATGCTTGCAACGCAGCAGACACAAACTATTATGAAATTTCACTTTTAAGAACCTTTTTCAGCCACCAAAACAAAGAAATTACCCGTACACCAACTATGGAATATATTCCAAATTATAAAACTGAGGACTTGTTCGATGCTGCATTAAATAATGCGCTGTTGCAATCGAAAACTTAAAAGCGCTTTTACAGATGGTTAATATTGCGGAAGGCACACAACCAACAACGGTAATTATCCTGAATTTTGATGATCTCACTTTCAAAGTAGCGAAGAATATAAAGAGTAGCTCCTTTCTTCTTAATGAGTATGGTATAACCAAAATGCCAAGAACAGTCAATCTCGAAACGGCAAGCCAACTTTTAACATTATATGCCAATTCTATTGAATTTCATAGATATAAAAAATAATGCGTGATCGCTCCGGGCTCAATGAACTTGACAAAGAAGCACGATTAAGTATAAAATAATTGTTAAAAACTAGCGCTAACAAAATTATAAAAAACGTTGATCGAATGGCCCAGATAAATGCTCCAAGCACCACAGGATCCATATTCAGTAATTTCATTGCTTCCGCAATTAGCATGGTAGTGACTGGTCTTCAAATTAAAAAATTCGATGACGAAGCTAAGGCTTGGCTACTAGCCTAAGAAAACGAATCTTAAAATAGGCATTCAATAATATTGGCAGCCTATTTTTTTATCATAACATCATAGACCCTCCGATAGTACAGTAACATTACCGTCTTGGCATCCGGCATCTCCCCCGTTTGAATCATTTTACATGGTACCATTGAGGTCCTTTCACTAACTAAATGCCTTGAAAAGCACCAGAGCTAGTGTAATGCATTATGCCAGTACGTGAGTTGCATAGAGCTGGTAGCATACAAAAGACCATATTTTTTAGCAACTGCCACCTGCCAATCGCCTTTGATTGTCTATTAAAGCCAGATATATCTGTAATCCACCAATCTCCAGTAGCAAACATGATTGCTTTATGATTTCCGTTGACTTCTGTATGGAAGCCTCGCAAACATCCTTTGATCACATAAAATATCTCTTTGGTC
>JAWUWD010000102.1:0-10620 GCA_034112085.1 Cyclobacteriaceae bacterium | reverse complement strand
TTTGTGGGACTTTGGAGACACCAATACCTCCACTGACCCAAGCCCTTCATATACCTTCGCAGCATCTGGAGATTATCAAATATCCTTAACTGTGCAAAGTGGTGATGGTTGTAGTAATTCTATCTCAAAAACATTGACAATCTATAACGAACCAGCACCGGGGTTCATTCTTCCAGTAGGTACTATCTGCACCAATGAAGAATACACCTTCACAAACAACACTATTGACAACTTTGATGACAACCTCACCTATGAATGGCAAGTTGGTGGAGAGACGATTGGCACAGAACGAGAACTGCTATATAAGTTCACCTCTGGAGGAGCAAAAGAGGTTAAACTTATCACTTCTATCCCAGGTTGCAGTATCGAACAAGTACAGAGTATCCCTGATGTCAGCGAAGGTGCTATTCCATCTTTTTCTTTTGACACCGAGAATACCTGCTTAGGAGACCCCATCTCATTCATTGATCAATCAGTAGGGACAGATATTACTAGTTATGCTTGGGACTTCGGAGATATGACTACCGCTACAGGGATGAGTCCTATGCACGCCTATGAAACCGTAGGTGAGTACATGGTCTCTCTCCAAGTAACTAATGTCTCGGGGTGTATTACTAACTATCAAGAACCTATTACGATACATAGCTTACCTGTTGCTGATTTTACAGCAGAATTGGCTTGTACTGAACAAACTACATTATTGACCGATGATAGCAATGTCGATAATGCAAACATCGAGTTGTGGGATTGGGATTTTGGAGATGTCTCCTCTGGAGGAGAAAACATATCCTCTAAAGAAGCTCCTGTGCACACTTTTCCCGAAGCTGGAGAGTATAATGTTAGCCTATCTGTGACTTCAAATTTTGGTTGTGAGATGTCCGTGGAGAAACTAGTGGAAGTATTAGAATCTCCTATAGCTGACTTTAATGCAGATATCCAGTGCCTAGGAAACCTAACTACATTCTTTGATGAATCGACTCCAAATATTGAAGGAATTATAGAGTCAAGGGTGTGGAACATCAATGGGGTTGTTTATACAGACGTCAACCCGAGTCACCTTTTCGACAGTCCAGGGACTTATGATGTGTCATTGACTATTAAGTCTGATAATCGATGTGCCGTGAGTACTACTCGACAAATAGTGATCTATGAATTGCCAACTGCCGATTTTGAGCTTAGCTCTAATTGCGTTGATACAGAAGTAAGTCTAGTAGATATGACCTCATTAGATGATGATGGTGATAATTTTTTCAACCGCCAATGGACGATCAATGGAGTAAGTGTCGGCAACGGCCCAACAATTAATTATACGTTTGATGAATCGGGGTCTTACAATATTGCGTTGAGAGTAATTACAGGTAAAGGCTGTATCGTGGATAAATCGATGGACATAGATATTTATGACTTGCCAGAAGCAAGTTTTGAAGTAAGTGAAGAGTATAGCGCTGTCCCTGCACTGATTCAGTTTGAAAATAATTCGCTTAATGCAATGAATAGTAAATGGACTTTCGGAGATGGAAGCAGTGTCAATAATGAAACATCTCCTAGTCACTCATATACTGATCTCGGTACCTACGAGATAATGCTTGAGGTTGAAAGTCCTGAAGGCTGCTTTGATGAACAAGCCAAACAAATTTATGTAGTCGACCCTAAGGTAGATTTATCAATAGATGAAATCACAACTTTCAACGATCAGAAGCAGATTTTATTTATGATGAGTAATAAGGGCACCTTACCAATCACGAATGTAACCGCTAAAGTAACTTTCAATAGTGAGCTATCTCTCGAGGAGAATTTCACAACTAATATACTCCCAGGGCAAGAGTCAGTGGCAAGAACATTGAACTTCTCAATTCCTGACAATGCCAAAATCGAGTATATGTGTATAGAGCTTTTCCCAAGCCAAGGTGGTGATCTCAACTTAGATGATAACACGCAGTGCATAAATATTGCTGGTAATTTTCAGACTCTTAATCCATACCCTAGCCCTATTTCAAGAGATCAGACTTTGACTATCCCATTTATAGGAGATAAGGGAAATGCCATTACGATTGGAGTAATGAATGCAAGTGGCAAACAATTTCTATCTCAAGAAATTGAACTAGCGCAGGATGGTCTTAACAATGTAGGAGTGTCTTTATTTTCATTAAAAGCAGGGATATATTTTATTCAAGTACTATCCTCAGAATCCACTAAAAGCTTCAGAATATTTGTAAATTAGTAGATGATAATCATCAGAGATGATGATTATTACATAATATTGCAATTCACATAGAAACTTTGAATGGCGGCCACAGTAAAACTTGATAAGATTGATCTTAAAATATTGGAGATTCTTCAATCCAATGCCAAAATCACTAATGCACAACTAGCAATAGATGTTGGGTTATCCCCAGCGCCTACACTCGAGCGCGTAAAAAAGCTTGAGAAAGAAGGTTATATTAAGAGCTATCATGCCAAGTTGGATACAGCTAAGTTGGGTATTGGAGTGACGACATTTGTGATGGTCTCACTTAAAGCTCATAGTAAACGACATTTAGAACAATTTGTGTCATCTGTCAATGATATTGATGAAGTGATAGAGTGCCATCACATCACAGGTTCTGGTGATTTTATTTTAAAGGTTGTCAGCAAGGATATAAGTAGCTATCAAGAACTTATGCTCGAAAAGGTAAGCGATATTGATGGTATCAACAATTTGCAGTCTCTTATCATTTTATCGACTTTCAAAGACAGTAAAGTTCTCCCTATCTCACCTATGCAATGATAATATGGGTAAAATGAAAATATTGAGTGATACTCAAATAGCACAAAAATTGAAAAGAATGGCATACGAGGTGGTAGAGCGCAACTATCTTGAAAAATCCATAATCATAGCAGGAATTTCTGGTAACGGGTATGAAGTTGCCAAACGGCTAAATGTAGAAATTGAGAAAGTAAAACATTTTTCTACAGAGCTGATAGAAGTTAATCTAGATAAAGAAGCCCCAACGCAAAGCCAAATCGAACTAATCGGTACCGATAACCTATCTGATAAAGTGGTTATATTAGTAGATGATGTGCTTAATACAGGCCGAACAATTGCTTATAGCCTCAAGCCATTTTTAGCATGCAAGGTCAAAAAAATTGAAACTGCCGTATTGGTCAATCGAAGTCACACAACATTTCCAATTGCACCTACATACACAGGTTATGAATTGTCAACGACACTCACTGATCACGTAGAAGTGAAGCTTACATCAAAGCAACAGGTTGTCTACCTCACCTAGTTATTTAGGCTCTCCTAATTTATGTCCGAGACACCCAATCATATAGAGACCATCAATCGTTTGAGGCAACAGCTTGCAGAAAAGGAAGTTGAGAATAATGAATTAGTGGATCGAATTGATAAATATAGGCATGCATCAGAAGGGGCAAATGACGGTTTATGGGATTGGGATTTACTGAAAAATAGATCCTTTGTCAGTAAGCCTTGGAAAACCATGCTTGGTTTTGAGCCAGGCGAAGAATTAGAATTACATGGACTATGGGAATCTCTTCTTCACCCGGAAGACAAGCAGCAAGCAGTTGAAACCCTTGATAAATTTGTCGCTTCAAAAAAGACAAAATATAATAGTGTATTTAGACTACGACATAAGGATGGAACTTATAAATGGATAAGGTCGAAAGCTCTAGCAAAGATTGATGATCAAGGAGTTGTTTATCGGATCTCCGGGGCGCACATTGATATCACAGAGCATCGTAAAATGCTAAATGAGCTGACTACAAGCAGAGAGAAGTACAAGGCACTATTTCAAAACTCGCTTGTAGCAATATTTAGATCCAAAATAGAGACGGGTGAAGTGTATGAATGCAATAATGAATTCTTAAAACTTCTTGGGATTGGTCATGTGAAGGAGTTTTCAACAATGGATTATTATTATAATCCAGAAGATCGGGAGGAAATAGTTGCAGAGCTGAAATCTGAGGGAAAAATTCAATCGAGGGAGTTGAAGATAAGAAAGGCTAATGGTGAACCTATCTGGGTTTCATTTTCGTCATCGATTTTTCCTGAAGAAGGAGTTATAGAATGTGTTCTCATTGATATTACCGAGAGCGTAAGATCAAAAGGAAAGATTAAAAGTAGAGAAGAGAAGTATCAGATGCTGTTTGAGAATTCAGTAATTGGTATTATAAGAGAAGATATGACCACGGGGCAGATCATAGATGCCAATAGAAAGATGTGGGAATTGTTGGGAGAGACTGGGCCTGTAGATAAAAAAACGCTGGGGTACTATGTCGATCCTCAAGATAGAGCTAGACTAATAAAATCTTCTGAAGATAATAGAATTGAAAATTTTGAATTACAAGTCAATAAAGCTACGGGTGAGAAAATTTGGCTATTAATTAACACAAGACTATTTCCCAATGAAAATATCTCTGAGTCCATAGCTGTAGATATCACACAAAGTAAATTAGACACTATTGAGCTTCAAAAAGTCAACTTTGAGCTTGACAGCTTTGTGTACCATTCTTCTCATGACTTACGGTCTCCATTGCGTTCGATCTTGGGTCTAATCAATATCTATCGTCACGAGGATGATCAGTATCTCCGTGATGAATATATAGACCGAATAGAACGAAGTATCAATAAGCTAGATCATCTAGTGAAAGAGTTATTGAGCATCTCTAGAAATGACCGAGTAGACGACCCTCATGTTGAGGTTCAATTCATGGTGGAGATTGACCATAGCGTTGATGGCTATTATAATGCATTGGATACTGACAACCTGAGCTTAGAAACTAAAGTAAAACAGCCATTTCCATTTGTCACAGATCTCACAAGAGTTAAGGTCATTCTTAATAATATTATTTCCAATGCGATCAAATACCGAGATACAGAAAAGGAATTGTCTAAGGTAATCGTAGATATCGAGACCAATAAAAAGGAAGCCATTATCAAAGTTATAGATAATGGTGAGGGAATCCCCAAAGATCAAATACCGCATATATTTGATATGTTTCATAGAGCGTCAGATCATAGTGAGGGCTCTGGATTGGGGCTTTATATTGTGAAGAATGTCGCTAATAAGTTGAATGCAAAAGTATCTGTAGTTTCTGAGCCGTATGTCGAAACTATCTTTACCATTACGATTCCGAATAACACTAAAAATGTAAACGATTAATATCATTAGATTATAGAAATCATGTCGATCCATAGACCAAACATCAAGAAAATCACAACACACCAGCTTCAAGAAATGAAGCTTCGTGGAGAAAAGATATCAATGCTCACAGCTTATGATTTCTCCATGGCGCAAATACTGGATGGCGCAGGTATAGATGTCCTATTGGTAGGCGACTCGGCTTCCAATGTAATGGCAGGAAATGAAACCACTCTACCCATCACACTAGATCACATGATCTATCACGCCACTTCTGTGGTGAAGGCTGTCAAAAGAGCTTTTGTGGTAGTTGACATGCCTTTTGGTTCTTATCAGGGGAACTCTTCTGAAGCATTAAGGTCAGCTATTAGAATCATGAAAGAGGCAGGAGGACATGCTGTCAAGATGGAGGGTGGACGAGAAATCAAAGATTCTGTAACAAGAATATTGAGCGCTGGAGTACCAGTTATGGGACATTTAGGACTCACTCCTCAATCCATTTTCAAATTTGGAACCTATACAGTACGGGCCAAAGATGAAATCGAAGCTCAGACACTAATAGAAGATGCTAAAATGTTAGAAGAGTGTGGATGTTTTGCCATAGTCGTAGAAAAAATTCCTGCCGACTTGGCTGAGAGAGTCGCCAAGGAGGTAAGCATTCCAATAATTGGAATAGGGGCAGGAGCAGGTGTTGATGGACAGGTATTGGTCATGCAGGATATGTTGGGGATCACCAAGGAGTTTGCTCCTAGATTCTTAAGAAGATATGCTGACTTAGATACTGTGATTACTGATGCTGTAAGCAACTTTATCAAGGATGTCAAAGCCGAAGACTTCCCTAATGAACAAGAGCAATATTGATGATAATAATAAATCATAAATAAGAAGGCTATCCAAATTGGATAGCCTTCTTATTTTAATCAAGTATAAATTCACGAACTAGTCCATGTCTTAAAAATCAATTCTTCATCATAAACCACTTCGCTAATACTTTGTAGTTTACTTTCACACCGTGCATCAATATTCCTACACGGTATATTCTTCCGGCCATCCAAACTGTAAATGTAAACCCAGCAACGAGTAGGGTCATAGATAACGCCACTTCCCACCACGGCACACCAAAACCAATTCTACCCATCATGACGATAGGGGAAGTTAATGGAATGATAGATAACCAAAAACTGATGGAGCTATGTGGGTCCTCAAACACGAACATAAAGAGCCCCATAAGACCAACTATAATTGGTAACATAATAGGTAGCATAAATTGCTGTGCATCTGCAGCATTATCGACTGCTGAACCTACCGCGGCAAATAGAGCACCATAAAGTAAATATCCTCCCAAGAAGTAAAAAATAAATAGCAAGACGATTTTGGTGATAGGAATATCACTAAACTTATCCATGATTTTTTGAACTTTGTTATCCATTGTGATGGACTTAAGTTCTGCTACTCCTTCTACATCCGGCATTTCACCCATTGCTTGTTCTACTATAATATCTTGAGGCATATTACTACCAAAGTACGCGCCTGCAGCAGAAAAAATGGCCGTTGACAATAGTATCCATATGGTGAACTGTACCAAACCCACAGAAGCTACTCCTATAACTTTTCCCATCATTAGATGAAATGGCTTAACTGTAGAAACAATTATTTCAATAATTTTGCTACTCTTTTCCTCTATAACACCTTGCATCACCTGTGATCCATAGGCAAACAAGAAGATGTAAATTAAGAATCCCATCAAGTATCCAACTGCAAATAACGCAGTAGAATCACTTTTCTTCTCTTCTCCATCTTCTATATTAAAAGACTCAATATTTACATCAGAACGAAGATTATCTAATACCTCCTGTGATATCCCTGACTTTTTCAACTTGATGTCGTGAATTTGTCTTTCTATTTTTCGTTCAAATTCAGAGATTAATGATACTCCAGGACTATTTTTAGAATAAAAATTAATACCCGCAGGGGATTCAATTTCCATAGCTGGAATGTAAATTAAGGCAAAATGCTCTGACTCATTGTAGGCCGTTTTGGCTTGCTCTAATGGGATATCCAAAGTGAGGTATTCATACTTTGAGGTATTCTCCCAAGTAAATAATCCACTTTCATCAATAATCTCAACAACTCGTAAATCTGCATTTTTGTCTTGCTGATAAGCGAAATATGCCATTCCACCAATTATTGCGGGAAATAATAAAGGCACTAATAATGTGGCTAATAGAAAAGACTTTTTCTGTACTCTACTTAAAAACTCTCTTTGAATGATTAATAATACCTTATTCATGATTACCTCCTTCTACTTTCGCAATAAATATATCGTTGATGCTTGGAATTTTTTCGACAAAAGAATGAACCTCTGTTTTACCAATAAGTTCCGAAATAAGAAAGTTTGGCGTTGACTCATTTTCGATCTTAATCACAGAATGAAATGCCCCTTCTTCTTCAGAAGCGTTCTTTTCTAAAATGTCGAATTTTTCAGAAAGCCCAGATATATCACCCTTATGATCTACCAAGTAAGTGTTACTACGATAAGAATTCTTTATCTCCTTTTTGGTGCCATCTAATATCTTTTCAGATAGGTTGATCATCGCTATATGATCACATAGTTGCTCAACAGATTCCATTCGGTGGGTAGAGAATATGATTGTACAACCTTTATCTCTTAGGGCAAGTATTTCATCTTTTATCAAGTTTGCATTGATTGGATCAAATCCTGAGAAAGGCTCATCTAATATGATCAATTCTGGCTCGTGCATTACGGTGGCGATAAACTGGATTTTTTGAGCCATCCCTTTAGAAAGGTCTTCTACTTTTTTACCCCACCAGTCCATTATATCTAATTTTTCAGACCATGCTTTTCCTTTTGCAATGGAATCTTTTCTAGACAATCCCCTAAGTTGACCAAGGTAAACAAGTTGCTCTCCGACCTTCATCTTCTTATAAAGACCTCGTTCTTCAGGTAAGTATCCGATCATTTTTATATGATCTTGACAAAGCGGCTCTCCGTTGATCGTGATTTCTCCTTGATCAGCTTCAATGATTTGATTAATAATACGTATAAGAGTGGTTTTACCTGCACCATTTGGACCTAGCAGACCAAATATGCTTTGTTTCGGAATCGATAAACTGACATCTTTTAGTGCTTGATGATCAGCGTACGACTTTGAAATGTTTTTTACTTCTAAAATATTCAAAATAGCTGAGTTTAGTTTTCTTACTAATTAGTGACAAATCAATGAGATTTATTACACTTGCAAAGCTATTTATTTTAATAGTACTATCGGGGGGAATTGTAGTAACGGAAAATTAATGTGTTAAACGAGTAAATAGGATGAAGAAGACCTAATTAGCTTCTTTGAAAACTACGGTTCCCAGAGAAACGTCTACATCAAAGGACAATAAGTTATCTGCTCCTTCTTTATATGATGGATTTACAAACACATTCTTCTCTATTTCGTTAAAAGACTTACTGAGTCGAACTCTGCAAAGAAGCGAATCGTTGATCTTGACGATGACAGGCACCTCTTTACTAGGTATTGTTACAATTAAATTTCCTGCACCTACACTGGCTTTAATTTCACTAGATTGTTCAGGAATATCATCATAATCAAGAGATAGATTTCCAAAGCCGACATCAGCTATTACGAGTTTAGACTTAGACATACTCATTTTTTGAACATTGACAGATCCTAACTCTACTTTGACCAAAAAAGTATCCATAACTACTTGATTGCCCAGTCCGGACATAAAACCAATATTCACATCAGTATTACCAGAGTTGACTTTAAGGTTCTCAATTGACAGACCTGACAAATCAATGAATGCCTCACCCATGCCGTAGTTAAGATCTAGATTGTAATGAGAATCATCGGATAAATAGACTTTCCATATTTTGTGTTTGTCCTTGCTCTCTCCGCTAAACATACGTGATGATATAGATTTACTGAGGTCATCGGAGTTCTTATCAGTGAGTGACAAGTTTACAAAACAGGTTTTTTCAGCAATTTTTTTGCTAAACGTATGCTCGTAATCATCAAAGTCTTGATTGCTATATATACTTAAAGGAGTATCATGTTGACTAGGCTTGACGTAGCATATGCCAGACTTAGTCATGAAACTCAACTCAACTTTTTCAAAGTCGCTATTCTTCTCAATTGAAAACTGCTTCTTAACCTGAGCTAATCCACTAATAACGGGTAAAATTGTGATCCCAACCGACACTAAATATTTCCACATCCTCAAACAAACGTAAACTAGAACAGTGAGTTACAGGATATTTGTCATTTTTCATTAAAAAAGGCAGAAAAACTTACTTTTCCTGCCTTTGGTATGTAGATACTGGTCGTTCGTTAGAAAAACTCCTTCATTCGTTCGAAGAACCCTTTGTCATTTTTACTAGGATTTGGTTTGAAGTTGTCCGAGTCTCTTAATTTTTCTAGGATGTTTTTCTCATCAGTTGTGAGTGTTTTTGGTGTCCAGAGATTCACATGAATCAATTGATCACCTTTGCCATACCCATTTATATCTTTGATTCCCTTGCCTCTTAGTCGAAGTATTCTACCACTTTGAGTTCCAGGTTCGATTTTGATTTTCACTTTGCCACCGATGGTCGGCACTTCTACTGAAGTCCCCAATACAGCATCAATAAAGTTCAAGTAGAGATCAAATATTACATTGTTACCATCTCTTTTTAAGTCTTCGCTTTCTTTCTCTTCTATGATAATCAATAGATCTCCAGCTGCTCCACCACCGGGAGCTTCATTTCCTTTTCCAGACATTGATAGCTGCATGCCATCAGCTACACCCGCAGGTATTTTCACTGGTATGACTTCTTCTTTGGGAGATAGCCCTGAACTATCTACACCTGAAGGTCTTTGGTCTATCATTTGTCCAGCACCATTACAGGTAGGACAAGTGCTTGAAGACACCATCTGTCCGAGCATGGTATTGACTGCTCTTCTCACTTGACCAGCACCTTTACAGGTTGCACAAGTTTTGAAAGTAACACCATCAGCCGCAACCATACGATTGACCTTGATCTTCTTCTCTACACCATCGGCTATTTCTTCAAGATTGAGTTTGAGCTTTATCCTGAGATTGGAACCGGTACGTCTTCTGCCACGTCCTCCGCCACCTCCACCAAACATATCACCAAATGGGCTTCCACCGCCCCCTCCTCCACCGAAAAGGACACCGAATTGAGAGAATATGTCATCCATATCCATTCCTCCTCCAGCACCACCGCCTCTGCTATTCATTCCGGCATGACCATATTGGTCATACTTTTGCTTTTTCTGAGGATTGCTTAGTATATCGTATGCTTCTGCAGCTTCTTTGAATTTTTCTTCAGCCTCTGGATTGTCAGGATTCTTGTCAGGATGATACTTAATGGCAATTTTTCTATATGCCTTTTTTACTTCATCAGCAGCTGCTGACTTAGCCACACCCAACACCTCATAATAGTCTCTCT
>JAWUWD010000101.1:0-18235 GCA_034112085.1 Cyclobacteriaceae bacterium | reverse complement strand
TGAAGCCAAACAAGAACTGTGCGTAAAAGCAGAAGCGCTTGCTGAAGTAGAGCATCTCAACGAAGCTATCAAGGGACTTAACGAACTTCATGAGGAGTTTAAGCACCTAGGTCCTGTACCAAAAGAAAATCAAGAGCCGCTGTGGCAAAGATTCAAAGCTGCATCGGACAAAGTGTATGCAAAACGTAAAGACTATGTAGAACATCTTAAAGTCGCGCAAGATGCCAATCTAGCTAAGAAGCTTGAACTGGTGAGTCAAATCCAAGAGTTCACAGCTTATACCTCAGATCGAATCAAAGAGTGGAACACTAAAACCAAGGAAGTCTTGGCTGTTCAAAAACAGTGGGAAGCAGTTGGTGGAATGCCAAGAGATCGGGCAAAAGAAGTCAATAAGCAATTTTGGGCTGCATTTAAGGCCTTTTTCCATAACAAAGGTGATTTCTTCAAAGCACTCGATGCCGCCAGAGAAGCAAACCTAGCAGAAAAAAAGGTGCTTATCGAAAAGGCACAAGGCCTAAGAGAAAGCACCGATTGGATGAAAACATCCAATGAAATCATGAAACTGCAAAAAGCATGGAAAGATTCTGGCCCGGTACCTGAAAAAGTGAGAAATAGTACCTACCAAGAATTCAAAGAAGCGTGTGACTTTTTCTTCGACCAGAAGAGGTCTCAGAACAAGGCCAATGAAAGTCAGTATGAAGATAACTTAACGCGTAAAAAGGAAATTTGTCAGCAAATAGAAACACTCGCATCAGAGGGAGCAAGTAATGTAGATGTACTTCGAAACTTACAAGAAGAATTCAATAGTGCTGGATTTGTACCTAAAAATGACATGGGTCCTATAAAGAGCTTATATTCTGAAGCTGTAGATAAATTCATCAATGCGATACCAGATATTGACAATGAAACACGTCAAACCATTAGATTAGAAAATCAGCTTAACAAGTTGGCCAATGATCCAAATGCTGGTGAAAAAATCTTCAGAAAAGAGCAAACTGTACGCAAGCAAATAGGAAAAGTTGAGAATGATATTTCACTTTGGAAAAACAATATGGAATTCTTTGCTTCATCAAAAAATGCGGATAAAGTTCGTGACGAATTCAATGTGAAAATTGATGCCGCTAATGATGAATTAGTCAATCTCAAGCACCAATTAAAAGTCTTGAGATCAATGTAATTGTTAATCAAAAAAATAAATTTCATTTTTTTGATTAACTTGTTTGTAATTAAAAAAGTGTCCTTATATTTGCACTCGCATTACAGCAAAAGACGCTGTGATTAGCAAAAGCCCCCATAGCTCAGCTGGCCAGAGCAACGCACTTGTAATGCGTAGGTCGTTGGTTCGAATCCGACTGGGGGCTCTGGAAATCAACCACTTACATATATAATGTAAGTGGTTTTTTTATGTTGAAAAATTGAATTTTAACTTTGAAAAGCAGCAAGTCGCTCTTACTCTGAGTATTAAATGCAAACTCATGTTTTTAATAATCCTCACCAATTATGAGCAAGCGTGCAATAGAATGCATTGGTCCTATAAGAGGTGCTTGACAACACTCCTAACTGGTTATTCTAGCATAGTTAGATAGTTTGTTATGCCAGCAATACAAACACCTTACATGATCCTTTAAAGCTTGCTAGCAAGCTTTAAAGGATCATGATATTTACAGAAACATTATTCCCGATGACCGGAGTGATTATAATGTTAGTTGCACACTCCTATCCTTCCCATGGCTATATTCATGAATATGAAGGAAACGCCAAATATGGCGTAGACTCGATTCGGTGTTACCTGGAACGGGTTTATACTTTATTCGAATAAGTAAAAGATAAGATAAATATTAACCCCTCCTCATTGTCAAATCGGAGCCTATTGAATCACTCTAGATCTATTGAATCGACTTAATCACCAACAAAAAAGGGAGTTGATAAATCAGCTCCCTTTTTGTTTAATATTTATAATTGAAAGTTATCGAATAAGAAGCTTCTTCTGAACCTTGAAGTCTCCTTGCTCCACAATAACAATATACATTCCGCTCTTCGCATCATTACTGAGTTGTATTGTTATAGGCATGAATAGTTGATTAGAGCTTATGACACCTCTGTAATACCTTCTGCCTTGGAGATCATACATACTCACTACTGCCTCACGATCGCTGTCCGGAGTACTGATTTCTAAATTGACATTAGATCCTCTTGTAGGATTAGGATACATCTTGTAGTCTAGCCTTTCGAGCTGATTGGCATTTTCTAGTAATATGATATCACCCTCATCATATCGAGTACCATCTATATCTACCTGCACCAACCTGTAGTAGTTCTTTCCAAATACTGGAGATCGATCTACATAGTCATAGAACTGCTTATCACTCGTTGTACCTGCACCTTCTACGGTAGTCAACACTTCATAAGTTAACCCATCTACCGACCTTTGTAATTCGAAATAATCATTATTAATTTCTGAACTCGTAATCCATTCTAGATAGTGCGAATCATTCTCAACATAGCCAGTGAATGATTCGAGGGTGATAGGGAGCGCATTGGCTGCGTCACTAGAACCAAGGATAAATATTCTCTCACTAAAAGAGGTACTAACACTCGATTCGAATGATCCTTGAGATATGGTATTACCTCCACTAAAATTTACCCCTCCTTTATCATCCCATTCACTTGACGCTGTATTCCAAACCATTACTTTTAATTGTTGTCTTTGAGTTGGACCGGCAGATACATCTGTTTCAGTACCCCAGCTAAGACCAACAGTAGCTGTCTCCCCAGAAGGCGCTGCATTACCATCTGAAATCACAAAGTATTCACCGCCCTGAAGTCTAATGATTGCTGGATCTCCAACATCCATTGTTGTTGCTATAGTATTCGCTACTACCTCTTGATCAAAAAACTGTGCCTCCCAAGTTGAACCACCCACAGAAACATTGTTGACTGTTGCAGGTCTCCAGAGCGATGTACTTCCGATGGGGAAGGTGAAGTCATCGCCTATGTTACTCATCATTTTTAATACTTTTCCATTAATATAAGAAGAAGAAGTTCCAGGAGCAGGAGTCACCACTATACTTGATCCAAGGATTACATCATTACCATTTGCATTAATTATGCCATTATTTAAGTTCAATGCATTCGATATTTCAATTGAATTATTCAGGCTTATCCCATTTGAATTCTGAACATCAACTCTATAAAAACTTGAAACACCTGTAAAATTACCGGTAATTGAACGGTCACCTAAAAACCATATTCTAGATCCAGATCCTGCAGTGAATGAACCCCCAGAATAAATTAAATCATCATTAGAAGTCAGGAATTGGACCGCCCCACCAAATCCTACGTCAAACGAACCACTAGTAATTATTAAATCTCCAAAAAACCTTGATCTTCCTGAAGTATGGTTATAATTACCTCCATTTACTTGTACATTCCCAAAAACAGATAATTGTCCTGACCCTTTATTGAATGTGCCTGATGTGACAATTAAGTCATTCGTAACGTTGATATTTATATTATTGGGGTTATTTAATATAAGTCCAGGTGCATCACCATTTATTGTTAAATCTTCACAAATGGTAATATCATTATTGGCCAAGGTCAGAGAACCTGAACCACTCAAGGTTAAATTTCTTACAGAAGTGATCCCACCCAACACACCATAACTCCCTGTACCTGCATACTCAAGTCCTCCACCAGTACAGCTCAAAAACGAACCAGAAAAAGAAGGCAAGTTAGCATTTGCATCATCGCTGACTATTTTTAATGTTCCTGTACCTGTCAATTCACCTAATCTGTGATTAGTAGAATTATCAACTTCTAGAACGCCACCATCTTGTATTTCTGTAGCGTACAGCCTTAATCCATCAATACCCGATGGTAAGGTTAGTGTTGTTCCATTAGGAATAACGACCACAGATCCTGAAGGATAGTTGCCTACTCCAGGTACATCTAGATCATACACCTCAGTATTCGCATCACCACCAGCACCTTGAACTATGTATGTTGTTACATTATTAGGTATGGCCTGGTCAATACCAGCGAAGTAATCACCGGAAATATTATCTGAAGACACCCCTGGGAAATTAAATAAAATGGTATTTGGTTCAAATACTTCTGCATCAGTGAACTTATTAATTAAGAAAGTGGGGTTACCTTGGCTCAATATTCGAGCAGCAATGTAATTAGTTTCTTCTAAACCAGGCTCATCAGTGAGTACATCTGATTGATCATATTCCAACGTCATGTCTGATGTAAAACCAGTAAATCCAGTTGTTCTCAACGTCCAATAATATTGTAGGGCATTATTCACATCACCTGTAGCAAGTGGTAACACTAGATCAGGCACCCCGTCATTTATTGTTGGATGTGCTTCGTTTGCTGATATTATAATAATGGTTCCACCAGATCCTGCAGTATTTCCTGGTGTTGCAAAATCAAAAGTTACCGGGGTATAGAAAATTTGACCTATTGGAAAAATGAAATCAGCCCTAGTACCTGCGGCAAATACTTTGCCCACGCCACCATCAGTAAATGAGCTACTTGTTCTTATCATGTTGCTCAATCCGAATGTATTTACCTCCGTTATCTCTGCATTGACACCAAACAAGATCTCACTACCGCCCACATTAAACACGCCATTTTCTAAACGTAATCCCCCATCTATATTGAAGTTATATCCATTCCCATCGGGTATAGTTAACCCGTTGGCGTTATTTACTGACACTACACCAAGACTACCTGTACCCGCAGTACTACTCCTTAGTTCTTGTGCGATACCTCCGTTAAACACAAGACCATCACCTCCAGCACTGGCATGCGAACCATCTATTACCGCATCTTTATCCAAGTTAATAGAAAAGCCATTATCTGCTAGTATTCCGTCCGATATGGTAAACAAATCCGCTACATTGAGGGTACTGGTTAAGTCGAGTGTACCTACGTCAGATTTAGTAAATTGAAAGAAATTATTAGTTCCTGCGCCTGTGATTTGTTGCGTTCCTGTTGAATTGAAGATAGTCTCATTTAACTGTGCTTCATAGGCACCATCATTGTCAAGGTCACCTCCTATGGTTAATGTTCTGGCATTACCATTCAACGTTGCTCCAGTAGTGATTGTTAAATTTCCTTCTACAGTAAGTGCATTTATATCAATCTCCGCCTCTGGGTTATTTCCACTAGAGCCGTGTATTATCAAATTGGCCAATGGAATCACAGAATTGATCCTAAAATTAGTTTGTCCACCAGGTGTGGTTCCATTAAATATCTCAATAGTTTCCGTTACATCAGAATCATCTGGATTCAAAAACAATGCAGCCACCGTAGGTGCATCCTGATGTCTCTCTATTATTAAGGTTCCACCGGTATATGTAAACTCACTACCTACATTGTAAATCTGCAACATTCCTCTGGTGTTTTCCGGCCCGGCCTGTGTACCAATACGGACATCTCCACCTGTTTGGCGATATTTCAAAACTCCAGTTTCAGCGGAAGTAATCCCTCTAATTTGAGAACCTACATTCAAAGTACCAGCAGAGATTTCCAATAAAGCGTTACCAGATGCAGAGTATTCTATGAAGTTATTACCATTGCCAACTGCATCGTCCATATCTACTGTACCACCATCTATAATCAGTTGCCCATCTAAGATAATACCTGTATCAGTACCTGACACATTTACTTGAGCTTGGGTCACATGTAATCCTGTGCTAGAAGGAATACTAAAATCACCTCCTCCTGTGGATAAATCTATGTTTATATCATCTTCATTAGAATTTAACCTTATTAGTCCGTTTTGTAATGTTAAGGCTTTTGTAGCTCCATTAGTAGCGCCTTCTAGCGTAAATCCATCATTAAAGTCAAAGGTTGATGATACACTAGTCCCCTTGTTCATCACAATTCTATAAAACTCAGGGATGAACTGAATACCATTACTGCCGATGTCATCATCACCCTCTATCTCGAAGGCGTTGTTTCCATCATCTCGAAGTTCCAAGATCACGTTATTATCAGTAGCACTGGTAAAAAGGTCAAAAGCGGCTCCTAAATCTGGATAAACACCCCCACTACCTGTTGCAACGAGTATATCTTTGTTTACTATAAGCCTATGTTCAGTTCCATTTCCACCTCCAGAATTAACGAAAATTTTATTTCTATTCTCTTGTCTATTAGTCGTAAATAAATCCGATCCAAAAATCAAGTAGTCGGTTTCTATAGAATTAGCAACAGCACCATTATTGAAAATAAGCTCTCCATCCCGGTTAGCACCAATGAAAAGTGTGTCATTAACAATAATATTATTGGTAATTTCTAAAGCTGAATTGCCGTCCAATAAAAGATTCGAACATTCTGTATCTTTATCGAGAAAAAATAAATCATTTTTAGCTGCAGAGGAATTAGCACCAGCTGCATAAAAACGCAATGAAGGATATTTGTTCAGTGCTGAAATGATAACATTTTGGTTGCCACTCAAATTGTAAATAAAGGAACTTCTTTTATATTCAACAAAATCCCCTAGATCAGACCCTGCATTGATCAACCCAGGCCCAACTCCATTTGCTGCTTGAAAGTGCAATTCGCCAATCCCTCTTACGATGTCCGCATTAAGGTTCTCTGTTGTACCAAACGTTAGCCTAGAAAGTCTGATGTTTTTGGCAGTAGCATCAGCATAGGAATCAAATTCCAGTATAGCTACATTCACATCTCCTACTGCATTTATCCTATGATAGTCATTGGCTCCGTCATAACCAATGATGGCTACGTCACCGGCTTGCGGAAAATCAGCTGCAGCTCCTCCGGTGTGACTGACCGTTGACCATATATTTGTCTGATTCCAGTTACCATCACTTCTTGTATAATATATTTCTGGTGCTCCCACAAATCGCCCAAATTCACCTGCCGTGTATGAAGCAGATTCTAATGTAAAACCTACATCAAGTGGCCCGTTGAAGGTGATTGTATTATTAGTGTCATCAACCCCTTCTATAGCCGGCTCATCTTCATAGTCCCTGTCAAAGGGTACTTGTTCCAGAACCTTGCCTGCAACAAACCCTGTTTCTCCGGTATTGTCATCATCAGCATCATAATATGTGAAAACATACTCTACTTCAGGTGGTGTAGTGAAATCTTCAAAATCTACTTTCC
Source organism: Cyclobacteriaceae bacterium (assembly GCA_034112085.1). Lineage (GTDB taxonomy): Bacteria > Bacteroidota > Bacteroidia > Cytophagales > Cyclobacteriaceae > JAWUWD01. Next base: position 11,095 of record JAWUWD010000101.1, on the reverse strand, counting down.
AATAGTATGATAGTACATCTCCTCCTGTTGGGTCAGTGGTTGGTAGCGTATTATCAACTGGTCTGATGGTGATGTATCCATCATCAGTAACACCACTTAGTGTAGCTTGGGCAGGAGTGTATTTAGAATTGCCTCCACTTAAGTCTACATCAATTCCATCGGTCCCAATTCCAATAGGAAAAGTAAGCGATCCATCTGATGGGACATACAAACTCAGGCCACCAGCTGAAGATAGTCCGTTCGTGATAAACATATCCTCTACGGAGTTACAACCACCACAACTATTCCAATCAGTTTGCCCATTGTTTAGATTAATAGATAATATATCCAACTTTAAATTATGCTCCCCAAGATCAATCCTTCCGTATCGGTATTCCAGTCGATCAATTTTTAGATCACTATCTAATGTAACAATCTCAGAGCCGTTATTCAATCTCAAATTTCCAAATCTTGACGTGTCGGCAGTGAGCAATACAAAACTATCGGGTCTCAATTTGAACAGATCATTGTCGCCATTGGCGTTTAAATCGTCTGTCGGATCTGTTGGATCAAAGACAGTTAGCTGATCATAGTTCACTAACGAATCTGCATACATTCTTATACTGTGCTCGCCTTGGTCAAGCGTACCACTCAAAATTTTAAAGTGACCTCCATCCACTCTTAAGAGATTGTTATCATTACCGCTTCTACTTATTTTAGCAGACTCTAGGGACATTACTACTCCTGTAGGTCTGTCAATCACTAGGTTCCAGAATCTTTGTTCACCTGTTGCATCATTTCTATTTTGGAAATTCATAACGGCATCATCCACTCCATTAAAGTAGGTGGTGTTTCTTCTACCCCCTCCACCTGAGCCGTCATAAATATAATCTCCCGTGGCTTGAATGGTGAAATCACTTCCTATCTCTACATCAAAGCCATTGTGATCGAATGTCACGCCATCTTCAATGGTTAGATCATTGAGTACCAATAGCTCAGGAACAAGAATAGTCTCGGGTGTTCCTCCAGGACCAGAAAAACCAGTGTCTAATTCTACTTCGGTGGCTGTGCCACCTGTACTTCGCATAATAACATTCCAAAAAGGTGCATTAGAGGTTACTTTAAAGTTAGTATTCGTAGTGTTTTCCATGATGACAGTCCCACCTGTCACAGAAATATTTCCAGGATCACTTTTGATAAAAATACCTCCACCTGCAGTTCCATTTAGTGGTTGGCTTCCAGAAACATTGAGCACACCCCCTGACATATTGAAAGTATTCCCCGAATAAGTAAGGCTAAATGTGTAATAACTCGTACCAATAGCACCGCCAGTTACATTCACCGTGCCTCCAGATTGGAAATATCCTCCTATGTTATCTGCACCAAGCACGGAAGTACGTATTTGATTTGTGGTGACTGTTCCACCTTCTACTATAATAGTACCGTTATCACGGGTGGTGATGCCTGCCTGTCCGGGGGCGAGCAGTGTTCCACTTGAAATTTGCACTGTACCATAAGGTACAATTGAGTTTCCTTCAGTGGCCACGTCTGCCCCATTTACCCAAAGCCTCGCTGATTCGAAAATGCTGTAGTTACCACCATCATTTAATACAGGAACATCGGCATTGGTGTTGAGCCTTACGGTACCTCTAATTAATCCTAATGCATTTAAATTCTCTGACAGTTGGGCTCCATCAGTCGGAGTGGTAGCAGCTCCGTAAAGTCCGAAGTTGCCTGCATCGGCATTTATATCGAGAATATAGGTTTGATCTGCCCCTTTATCTATTTCTATTCTGTAAAAATTAGTAACGCCAAAACAGTCTATCGATTGATCCTTATCACCACTTAAGAAGTTGGCATCTACAATTCCATCCGCTACACCATCTGTTGCCTCATTTACATAAATAGGAGCACCTCTATTGGTGAACTCCGCCCTTCCATTGTTGATGAAGTTTCCATAAAAATTGAACTGATGTCTTGCATTGATCTCACCTACATTTAATTCTCCCGATGCGTCTATCTGAACATCACCCTGCACATCAATATTTAAATTAGTTGTGCTCGCATTATCATTGATTTGGAAAATTCCACTTTGAACAGTAAAATCCCCGTTGATCACATAGTCATCCAATAAAATAGCCACATTAGATGATGCAGTAAGGTTAAGCATGACATTATTATAGGTTCTGCTGGCATTTAAATTAAGGCCATCGCCTTCAATGAACAACGTACCTCCCACTATAGGATCTGCAAAATCAGACGTTGAGCCTGTAGGAAAATTGTCCACTACATTTCCAGGAACATCATCATCACCCTTTATGGAAATAATACCATTTCCTGAAATAGAGAAAAAATTATGTCCTGAGGTATTTTCTATATTTAACTGACCATCTACTGTTAGGCTAACACCATCATTATCATCTGTAGCCATGGTAACAGTCCGCCCAGAAAGTATAACAGTATTAGCTCCTGCGGTTGGGAGATTGCCTGTATTAGGTACGCGATCATTTCCAGATGGATCAGTTGTCCATACTATGGGGTCTTGCCAATTGCCGCTTTGAAAGGAATAATAGGTCGTATTTACCAATTGTGCCCCTCTGCCCAGCGTATAGTAACCAGTAGGTAAATCTTGGTTAGATAAGTTAACGACTACTTGATCTCCATTTTCTATACTAATTGAATTGGCTAATACTCTGGCATAATCAATACCAGTTGTAGGTCGATATAATAAGACATAATCGCTAGCGGAGCCCACTGCGCCAAGTCCTGCCACTCCAAAATCAAATCTTAAATCAGCCGATACACTACCACCAAGTGGTACTTCCATATACCAACTTCTTGCCCACCTATCAGTAATATCTGGATCAGTAAAGTCAGTGGTAATTGTTTGATCATGAGTAGTATTATCATGAGCTAGCATGATGTATTCATCCGGAGCATCCAATGTGCTACCCAGTTCATTTATTTGAAGTGCATCAGAAAAACCTGACAAGCTACTTTTATCAGTACCATTAGCGGTTCCGATACCTGTTAAGTCATTATTGAAAGCAGGATCTCCTAAAGAAAAGAAATCGTTCGCTCCAATAGTTAGATTATATTTTTCACTTAGATAATTTTCTACAATTATTTTTTCCGCTCCATTTAAAGCCTCATTATATATAATTATTTCTGCTATATCTCCATTGAAACTTCGGCTATCCGTTAAATCGAAGTTACCTATATACAATGGAGATGCTTGATTTGCAAGAGTGGTTGTCACAGGAGAACTAGCATTTGTAGTTGAATTAACGAACAGATTATATCTGTTACCAGTCAATGATTGATCATAAATACTTGAAAAAATATTGGCACTATTTGCCATGGCAATAGTAGCATTTGATCCATTGCTAATGTTTGATAAAATGTCACCCCCAGCTCGGTAAATTCGATATGACTGGTTTACACCTGCATCAGTTCTTTTATTTAAAATTCCCTGCACGCCATTGAGCGATGGGTTCATAACGATGAAAAAGGACATGCCAGGGGAATTGTCTAGCAAATCGTTGTCTGGGACTGCCAAGTGATAATTAGCAGCACCTCCTGGTAAAAAATTCATTGATGGCAACCCGTTAAATGCTGCATTAGCTGCATTAAAGGAAGGTTGAAGCCCCAGAGTCCCTTGAGTCGCATTAAGACCATTGGTAGTTTGATCTGCCCAAGCAGAAACAGTACCTGTTTCTGTAACTCCGACATCTGCCCTCAGCCACAGAACATTTCTTGGGCCTACGGAGCCGTCAGACGTACCAATACCAGCAGGGCCTATCTGTCCAAAAACAGAAACTGTGAACATTGTAAAAAATAAAACCAACAGACTTGAAACGCGCATTTTCATATTACAATATTTTGATTACCAAACAGACTGACAAAAATAAAACCAATTTTCAAATCACCCAAGCAAACACCCTATATATTATTCTATTAACATATTAGTAATGTTAAGTTAAACATAGAGTTAACACAGAAATGTCTCAAAATGAGAATGATTTATCTAAAATGGTCATAGTGAAAGTACTATATCTGGGAAACAAGTGAATAGTAACAATGTATTGGACATAAAAAAAGGACTTCAATTTCTTGAAGTCCTTTGGTAGCCCGTAGGGGAATCGAACCCCTGTTGCCGAGATGAAAACCCGGTGTCCTAACCCCTAGCCGAACGGGCCATTCCTCAATCGCGATGCAAATATAAAAGGTCATTTTTGATTTTCAAAACCAAAAGACAAAAAAACTTATCAAATGAATACTTTATAATAAATTGGTTTTAGAATCTACTCCTTGTAATTTTGCCCCAAATAAATCACAAACCTTAATCACACATATAATGACTAAAGTTGCTATCAATGGTTTTGGCCGAATTGGTCGGTTATCTTTCAAAGCCTTACTTGAAAAGCCAGGCGTAGAAATCGCAGCAATCAATGACCTTACGGACACTCATACCTTGGCTCACTTGCTAAAGTATGATTCTGTGCATGGAAGATTCAACGGTACCGTTACTGCTGAGGCAGATGGTATCGTAGTCAATGGTAAAAAAATAAAAATATATGCTGAAAGAGATCCTCAAAACTTACCTTGGGGTGAACTAGGCGTGGATGTTGTCTTAGAATCTACTGGATTCTTTTTGGATGCTGAGAGTGCTGGCAAGCACATCACTGCGGGCGCTAGGAAAGTAGTCATCTCTGCTCCTGCTAAGAGCGGGATCCCTACAGTAGTACTAGGGGTGAATGAAGACTCTATGACTGGTGAGGAAACCATCTTGTCGAATGCTTCTTGCACGACTAACTGTCTTGCTCCTATGGCCAAAGTACTCGATGATGCTTTTGGCATAGAAAAAGGATATATCACTACGGTACATGCGTATACTTCTGATCAGAAGTTACAAGATGCCCCTCACAAAGATTTGAGAAGAGCTAGAGCAGCAGCTTACTCTATCATCCCAACTTCAACTGGCGCTGCGAAAGCCGTGGGCTTGGTATTGCCTCACCTCGCTGGCAAACTTGATGGTATCGCCATGAGAGTGCCTATTCCTGATGGATCATTGACTGACTTTACTGTTGTTCTTAAGAAGGAAGCTACTGCCGAGCAAATCAATGCCGCTATGAAGGCAGCTTCTGAAGGACCAATGAAAGGCATACTTGAATACACAACTGACCCTATTGTGTCTATTGATATTGTAGGAAATCCTCACTCATGTGTGTTTGACTCAGGATTGACTTCAGCCAGTGGTACATTGGTAAAAGTAGTAGGATGGTATGACAACGAAGCTGGTTACTCTAGTAGAGCGGCTGACTTAATCGTTAAAATTGGATAAACCATCAACATGATGGTTTAATTAATCTCATGCATTATTAGGACGGATTACTCACAAATAAAAAAGGGCTTCAAATGAAGCCCTTTTTTATTACAATTCACTTTCTATTAGTTCCAGTGGAATTTTCAATATATGCTGAAAATCTTTACCAGATTCCATCATATCCTCATCCTCTTCTTCATAATGCCATTGAATCTTCACTGCAGATTGATCTGCAATCGTTTCTAGCTTCCTAAACATCTCAATGAGACATTTGGAGGTACTGGTATTGAAATACTCTAATTTCACGACTAAGTTTGTCTCCGCTGCAGGTTGGCGGGTATACGCCTCCACCCAATCTAAGACAGGCTGGTAAAAATCAACAGAGTTCTCAGGAATTGATCTTCCTGATATTTCTAAGCTTCCCCCCTCTTTGAAATTGATTCTAGGAGTCTTTGGTGAAGGTATTAATGTATAATTATCCATTGATTTTAATTTTTAGAACAAAAAAAGAATAGGCAGTATCTATTTTTATGAATTTATAATCTAGTTGATTTTCTGACTTCCTCGCGATATCGATAAACCCGAGTCCTCCTCCGCCTCCGTCAGACGTGCTGGATATATCCAGCACACCTCTGTACAACATCTTCTGCTTATCCAGTGAAAGGTCATTGATCATATCAATCCTGGAAGCTACACTCCTAGTTTGAGAATTTTTAATAAAATTTCCAGAAATCATGGTTACAGCTCCATCCTCCTCGTACACTGAGAAGAGTCCTTCTCTGTATTCTTCTGTAAGTTCATTGTTATCGAAATAGTGAAATAGATTTTGGAGGACTTCAACACCCACTCTAAATACTTTTTTCTTTAATCTATTTACAAATTTTTCATTAAGTGATAGTACCTCAATTTCAGCTAATAGTTTATCGACCGTTGACAATTCAAATCCTCCCTGATAAAACACCAAAGGTGATTCGGGAAACAATCCTTGCTGTTCAAGAATGTCGGATATGGTGTGATTAGTTGTCATATGCTTCAGAACTCTCTGATCTCAAATATAATAAATAATTAAAATGAAGTCAACGCTATATATCTCCACTTCAATTTAAATAAGTTTAGTGTATTTCAGCCATCCACTTTTTCATGATTGGAGATAGAATTAGGGCGAATAGAGCTGCGCCAAAAGCCACATAAGCTATGTTTTCGAATCCAGAGGTGTAGACACTTAACGAATCAAAACCAGAAACATCAGCACCATCTGCTTTGCCACCAATCGCCATTTTACGCCCTATAAGACCTCCTAAATTGAAAGCATAAGCGGATGCTAAGAACCAGATCCCCATCATAAACCCTACAAATTTCTTAGGAGATAACTCCGTAATCTTAGAAAGTCCTACGGGTGACATATTGAGTTCTCCAACGACAAACATGAAATATCCAGCTAACAAGAAAATGAATGGTACTCGACCCACACTATCAGCAAATTGACCACTAAGTGAGAGTAGAATAAATCCAACACCAATGGAAGCTAATCCAAAGGCGAACTTATATGGTGTTCTAGGATTCCTTTTAACTTTAGACAAGTACAACCAAAGCGCTGAGAATGGTAATGCCAGCGTTATTACAAATAAGCCAGTAAGGGCATTTGTCCCGGCTGCCGTAAACATGACAAGATTCACATTTCTGTCAGCGTACAAAGTGATTAAGCTTCCCGAAAGCTCATAAAAAGCCCAAAATATAGTCATCATGGTAGTTAAGAAAATAATAACTACCAACTTCTTACGCTCTGCCATCGACACTTGTGCCATGATCCAGATAAGGTAACCCGCTATCCCCAATACAATAATATTGAAGATAAAAGAGACTATAGTTCCTTCGAAAAAAACGGTTCCAAACATATCAAACACGAAATCTCCGAATTGGAGAAAGTATGCAATAACTGGCACGAACAATACAGCGACAAACGGAACAAGGTACTTTACTTTAACTCCAAACTTCTTTTCATCAAGCGCTTCTGCTGCTGGCGGCATTCCATGGTCACCAAAAATATTCTCCTGCAGACCCTTCCAAAAAACTAGAAGACCTAATAACATACCAAATCCAGCGATACCAAACCCGTAGTGCCAGCCATAAGTAACTCCTAACCAACCACACAGCAGTGGAGCTACTCCAGCTCCTACATTGATTCCCATATAGAAAATAGTGAAACCAGAATCCCTACGTGGATCACCTTGTTCATAAAGTGTTCCAACAAAAGAAGATATGTTTGGTTTAAACAAACCGTTACCAATTATTATTAATGCTAAACCTGCGTAAAAGAACATAGGATGCTCAAATGCTAGTATAAAGTGTCCTAATGACATGAATACACCTCCGAGCATAATCGCTCTTCTAAATCCAAGTAATTTATCTGCCAACATCCCTCCCAATGCAGGAGTAGCATACACCAGTGTTCCGTAAGAAGCGTATATCCCAAGCGCTATGGTATCGCGTTCTTCAAATGCAACAAACAGTTCCTTAACCATATAGAGCATAAGCAAGGCACGCATACCATAAAAACTGAATCGTTCCCATAGCTCAGCAAAGAATAAATAAAATAGTCCTTTGGGGTGTCCAAAAAATTCTTGCTGCTGAGTTGATGATGTTTTCGAATCCAATTCTTTGTATTTAGTTATGAAAAAAGCACCTCTAAATGAAGTGCTTTAATTGATGATTTTATAAGTCAGATGAGCCTTCCAACTGAACATCTTCAGCTCCATGGGTCATGCGTTTCAGTGGTTTCAGTATCGCTATCACAAGTCCGCCAAATAATGCTGTAAAAATAACAAGTCCAATAAATATCTCCAATTCACCTGCTTTTTCAGAATATTGCCCAACCAATCCAGCAACTTTGTTTCCCAGACCTGTCGCAGCAAAATAAACGCCCATCATAATAGACACATACTTCACTGGAGCTACTTTAGTAATAAAGGACATAGCGACAGGTGAAGCACATAGCTCTCCAATCGTATGAAGCAAATAGGCAAATACTAACCAGTACATGGCTGAACTACCCAAGCTCTCATATTGTAAAGAAGCTCCTGCCATAAACACAAAGCCCAGCCCCATAATAACCACCCCTAGCGCCATTTTGAATATAGAAGAAGATTCTTTACCAATTTTCTTCCACCAGTACCAAAAAGCAGCCACCACTGTTCCCAAGGTCATAATAAAAAATGAGTTAACAGACTGAAACCAAGCCGTTGGTATTTCTGCTAATCCAAAGAAACCAAATGTCCTATCAGTCTTTTGCTGAGCATATAAGTTCATAAGTCCTCCCGCTTGCTCAAAAGCTCCCCAGAAAACAATCACAATCAAAAATGACAATAGTAACACGACAAAGCGATCTTTTTCAACGGAATTGACATCCTTGTGAATCATCGTTAACATCCCAACCACTATTGCTAGAAAAACTCCAAAAATAGCATAAGCATGTGTCTCTATTCCTTCTGCATAAGAATACGCTAAGAATACGCTTACGAGTGCAAGCATAATAGTAATGGCTAATTGCATTTTACTTTTGACAAGATTAGAAAATAGATCACCCAGTGATGCCCCTTCTTTTTCTCCCTCTTCAATAATATTCTCTTTCGGGTTGTCTCCAACTCCCACTAAAAATTTCTGTCCCCACATAAAAACTGCTTGTCCAAATAGCATTCCTACTCCAGCCAAACCAAATCCGTAATGCCATCCATATTTATAAGCAGCCCACCCCGCTAACAAGGGGCCTAGAAATCCTCCAACATTGATACCTATATAAAAAAGATAAAATCCTTTCTCTCTTCTATCATCTCCTTGCTTGTATAATCCTCCTACCATTGTAGATATATTGGCCTTCAATCCACCAACTCCTAAAATGATAAGTGCAATTCCTCCAAAAAACGCCAATTCAGTATTAACGGCTAATATCAAGTGACCAGCACACAATAGCAGGCCACCAATCATTACTGCCTTCTTTTGTCCGATGAATTTATCTGCCAATACTCCTCCTGGTATAGATGCTAAATAGACCAGCATTGTATACCATCCATAAAAAGCTAGTGTATTATTGTTATCCCATCCAAAGCCAGGGTTGATATCGAGCAATGGTGCTGCCAAAAACAAGGTAAGTAGTGCACGCATCCCATAATAACTGAACCGCTCCCATAATTCGACCATAAACAGGATGTATAATCCAGCAGGATGTCCCATAAACTGTTTCCCATTCGCTGCATGCCGCGGATCATTAATACTAAGTGAAGCCATAAATAATTGTTACTTGATTAAAAATATTGGTTGAAAAATCCTTTCAATCTACCACGCTCATAGCAGATTAACAAATAAAATATTCGCCCAATGCCGATATTGCATGTTAAATCTTTTATCCCTCTTAAAATGGTTGATTTCCCTATTTTTTAGATTTATTATTTTACTTTTGCACCGATATAACAATCGAATTAAACCACAAACTACAATAACAGTTATGCAAAACCTTGGAACCAATCCAGCAAATGCTTCTGTAGAAGAATTGGGCATTAAAAACGCCACCACAAATTGGAATTTACCAGCAGATGTTCTTGCTCAAATATCCGTTGATAAAGGCCAAGCCAAACGAAATAGTACTGGCGCTATCAATGTCAACACCGGAAAATTTACTGGTAGATCTCCTAAAGATCGTTTCATCGTAAAAGATGAAGTCACTGAAGATGCTGTATGGTGGGGAGGTATCAATATCCCATTTGACAGCGCGAAATTTGATAAACTATACGATAAAGTAACTGCATACCTTTCTGGTAAGGAAATATATGCTAGAGATGCTTATGCGTGTGCTGACGCTAACTATAAAATGAATATCAGAGTAGTGAATGAATATGCATGGTCTAATATGTTTGTTTACAACATGTTCTTAAGGCCAACTGAATCAGAACTTACTTCTTTCGATCCTGAATGGACAGTGATAAATGCTCCTGGATTCATGGCAGATCCTGAGGTAGACGGCACGAGACAGTCTAACTTTGCCATCCTCAACTTCTCTAAAAAAATTGCCCTAATCGGAGGAACTGGATATACAGGAGAAATCAAAAAAGGAATTTTCTCGGCACTTAACTTCATCCTTCCTCATCAAAAGAACACTTTATCTATGCACTGCTCAGCTAACATGGGTGACGCAGGTGATACAGCCATTTTCTTTGGACTATCGGGAACTGGTAAGACTACACTTTCTGCTGACCCTAAACGTCAATTGATCGGTGATGATGAGCATGGTTGGTCAGATGAAAATACAGTTTTCAATTTCGAAGGTGGATGTTACGCTAAAGTAATAGACCTCTCGGCTGAAAAAGAGCCAGATATTTTCAATGCGATAAAGCCAGGTGCTTTACTTGAAAATATAGTCTTCAAAGACGATAGTGATGTAGTGGATTATGAAGATGGGTCGATCACTGAGAACACGCGTGTTTCTTATCCAATTGATCATATCAATAATATCGCTGAACCTTCAATAGGAAAAAATCCTAAAAATATATTCTTCTTGACTTGTGATGCTTACGGAGTACTACCTCCGATATCTAAGCTTACTCCTGGTCAAGCTGCCTTCCATTTCATCTCTGGATATACCGCTAAGGTAGCTGGTACTGAAGCTGGCATTACTGAACCACAAACAGCATTTTCTGCTTGCTTTGGCGCCCCATTCATGCCATTGCACCCTACTAAGTATGCAGAGATGCTTAGTAAGAAAATGCAAAATGCTGAAGTAAATGTATGGTTATTGAACAC
>JAWUWD010000100.1:0-18410 GCA_034112085.1 Cyclobacteriaceae bacterium | reverse complement strand
TTGATAAACATCCACAGAATTTAAGGATGAAATCAAATAAGGTGTATTTCCTACTCCGGTATCAAGGCCGTCTCCAGCACCGATATTCGTAAGGTTGGTCCATGTAATATCGTAATTGTATCCTGTACCAGTCGTTGGAATAGTGATGGTGCCATCTGAAGTGGACCAGGTGGTAATAAATCGAGGTCCTGTGTTTTCATAAAGAACTGCTGATGGTGAGCCAGTTAAAGTGCTTTCGCCTGCCGCTAAAACATCAAGATCACCGTCTCCATCAAAGTCGCCCCAATCTGCTAATCCTTGAAAATACAGAGTACTTAAGCCAGCATTAATATCTGTAAAAACACCACTTCCACTATTATTGAAAACATTTGCATATGCGATTGAGGTGGAGTTGTCTAAACCAGTAATTACTACGTCTAAATCTCCATCCCCATCATAATCCCCGAATCTAGCAGAAGCACCTGATAAGGCCGGAAAACCTGCGCCAATATCCGTGAAAACACCTCCTGAATTATTATATATATTGGCATAGTCAAGAACTGATCCCGCACCTACTAACATTATATCAAGATCACCATCATTGTCATAATCTCCCCATTCGGTGTCACCATAGTTGACTCCAGGAATACCAGCAACTATATCAGTAAAAACTCCCGCATTATTATTATATATAACAGTATATCTTAAGCTCCAATCCGCATCATACCCTGTCAATACTAAATCCAGGTCACCATCCGCGTCATAATCACCCCAATCAGCTGAACCAGTATTTAGCCCTAGAAGACCTGCTCCAATATCTGTAAACACTCCACTATTGTTTTGATAGATGGTGGAGGATGCCAGGTCAGGGCCGCCAGAATATCTCCCTACCACTACTAAATCTAGATCACCGTCATTATCGTAATCACCCCAATCTACCGAAGAGTAGGAAACTCCTTGTAATCCTGCTGCAATATCTGTGAACGTTCCATCTCCATTATTATGATAAATTACAGCCAGTCTGGATGAGAATGAAGCGTCTAAACCAGTGATTATCAGATCAATAAATCCATCATTGTCATAATCACCCCAATCAGCAGTGCCAAAAAGCACACCTGGTAATCCAGCGCTAATATCCGTAAATGTCCCATTTACATTATTGTAAATAATTGATACTACATTGTAAGAATCATCATATCCTACTACGGCTACGTCTAAATCACCATCGTTGTCATAGTCCCCCCAATCAAAACTTCCATCTGCCATGCCTAAAATTCCCGAGGACGACTTTTCCAAGAAGGCTCCTTCAAAAGGGCCACTGGCTGCAATAAAACTGAAAGATGTGGGTAAAGCAATTTCCGCAGCAGTCCCCATTACATTATTGTTAACAACAACGGTTATTTTTTCACCCGCTAAGAAACCAACAGTAGGATCGAAAACAATAATTGAGATATCTGCACCTATCGTGTAAACCCCTTCTATTTGTCCACTGAGGTTACCGGTAATAGTGATGTTGTCATCATAAACTGCCGTTGCGGCAGTTGTACTGTTGTGGACGGTCGTTAGATCAACATCCATATCAAAATCTAATGTAATATTTGAGTTTGTTAAAACATTTGTTGCATTAGAAGAGGGAGTATTCGAAGTAATTGATTGTGAGTTAGCAGTATATGTAGCTATGAGTGTAAATGTAAAAGTCAGGAGTGCTTTGTGAAACCCAATAGTTCTTTTTGAAAGCCAAATCATAGTCTACTTAAATTTACCTGTAATGCGTATTAAATTAGATGAAGAAAATATACAGCATTTATTATCATTCCTTCGAAGGTTAATACTTTTTAATGAAAAATCTTCCTAAGAAAGGACGAATGACCTGAAAAACTATCCGAAGAGTAGGAATTATTTACCAAAGGGGGTTGAACCTTATTAATTTGAATGGCTGGTAAATCAAGCATACTTCCTACAACAATTTTAATGTTTAGTTAAAAATCTATATTAAAAATACCTTCTACCGATTGTGAGTTCTGATAGAAGTATCAAACAAGCAAAACGGAATTGATTCTTTGATATCTTTATTTTTGAACAAAAAAAGGTAACCTGAAATCAAGCTACCTTTTTTTTATTAACCTTAGAGGTATTTGAAGCCTACTCTGCTTTCTTTGCCGGAGTTTTTTTCGCAGCTGGTTTCTTAGCTGCTTCTTTTTTCGGAGCTGCCTTCTTAGGCTTTTCAGCTACTACTGCGGCAGCTTTCTTATTGTGCGGACGCAATACACCATACGACCCACTTGATATTTTGCCTTTCTTAGTTTTGATATCTCCTCTTCCCATTGACGTAATTTTAAATTATAATTATATATATGCTCAAAGTAAAAAACCTCGGGATCAAAGTCCAGAGGTTTTTCATATATCTATGACCAAAGATGATTACCAGATATTCACACGTACACTGTCATGGCGATACATATTATCTCCTTCTTTCACTCCAAATGCTTCATAGAACGCTGGTAGATTGGACAACGGCCCATTAGCTCTGTACATTCCAGGTGAATGAGGATCAGTATTTACTTGAGTTCTCAATGTCTCATCTTTATACTTGATTCTCCAAATGGTACCCCAAGACACAAAGAATCTCTGCTCGACTGTGAAACCATCAATATCATCAGGTCGACCATTCTCTGCTAAATATCTTTGTAATCCATCATAGGCAGCATTGATACCTCCAAGATCACCGATATTCTCTCCAAGAGTAAATTGTCCATTGACAAACACACTGTCCAACGGCTCGTATCCATCATATTGTGCGACAAGCTTACCTGTTCTTTCTTTGAAGTTGACAGCATCTTCGTCTCCCCACCAGTTATTCATATTGCCATCTGCATCGAAGCGACTTCCTTGATCATCAAAACAGTGAGAAATCTCATGACCTATCACCGCTCCTATTCCTCCATAGTTTACTGCTGCATCAGCTTTGTAGTTGTAAAACGGAGGTTGTAGAATAGCCGCTGGAAATACTATTTCATTGAATAATGGGTTGAAATATGCATTCACCGTCTGTGGTGCCATTCCCCATACTTTTTTATCTACTGGTTTTCCTAACTTTGACACTTGGTCTTCAAATCCAAACTTCCTAGCATTCATAATATTTTGCACATAAGATGCCTTCTCAGGATCGTTATCTACTTCCAATGCTGAGTAATCTCTCCACTCATCTGGGTAACCAATTTTCACGACCATTTTCTCAAGCTTCTCTAACGCTTTTTCTTTGGTAGAGTCAGTCATCCAATCGAGATTCTTAATCCTTCCAGCATAGGCCAGTTTGATATTGTCTACCATTTCCTTGGCTTTCAGTTTGGCTTCTGGAGGAAATGTTTCGTCTACATATAGTTTTCCAATAGCTTCACCAAGAGACCCGTTAGTTGTGGCCAATACACGCTTCCATCTCGGACGCATCTCATCTACACCTCTCAGTTCTTTACTATAAAAGTCAAAGTTAGCTTGTACGATCTCGTTATTAAGAAAGTTAGCGGCACCATTGATTGCATTCCATCTCAAGTATTCTTTCCATTCATCAACCTTACCATCATTCATTATCGCTTGAAATTCCTTAATAAATTTAGGCTGCATCACAATCAAGGTATCAACTCCGTCTACTCCCATATCAGACAAATAGGTAGACCAGTTGATCGATGGAGCAAGCTCACCAAGTTCGGTCAGTGACATTTTATTATACATCGCTGGGATGTTTCTTTGTTCAACATTGGTCATTGAAGCCTCTGCTAAACGTGTCTCTAATGCCATTATTCTAGCAGATTGCACATCGGCACTTTCAACATCATCGCCCAGCAATTGTAACATGCGAGATACGTGAGCTACATATTTAGCTCTGATATTTACTGACTTCTCATCGGTCTTGGTATAGTAGTCTCTATCAGGAAGTCCCAATCCTCCTTGTGCAATGTAAGTTGCCATCATCTTTGAGTTTTTCAAATCAGGAAAAACTGCAAAACCATAAAATGCTCCTCCACCATAAATTTGCTGCTCAGAAAGAAATTTCTGCAAATCTTCAGAACTAACAATAGCAGCAATCTTATCCATTACGGGTTGCAATGGCTGTAATCCAACACTCTCTGCCAGCAGTGAATCCATACCTATGCTATAGAAATCTCCTGCCTTCTTCTGATCAGTTCCCTCTTCGTATTTACCACTTTTAGCAGCCGACTCCAACACCTTCAATACTACTTCATTATTGGTTTCTCTCAATTCATTGAAGCTTCCCCATCGGCCTTGGTCTCCAGGTATGTCAGTCTTATCTAGCCATTTTCCATTTACAAATCTGAAGAAATCATCAGAAGGGTTAACAGTGCTATCAATATTTGATATTTCTATGGCTTGAATGTCCATTTGATCTTCTTCGACCTCAGGAGATCCACATGCTATAGCTAATCCAGATAAACCTAGGAAGGCTATTTTGTTAAAATACTTTCTATTCTTAATCATTAAAGTGTATTGAATTGATAAATGAACTCTAATATACAGAATTACCTTGAAAAATCTTGAGGATTAGTATAAGTGGTCGTATAACGGGATATAGATAAACACTACTGCTATGAGAGCTCTCTAAAAGGGTTATCTTTGCAGAAAGACAATAGTAATGGATATAATTTATAAATATTTTAAAAGGGTTTTTGATGACTACACAGTACTAGTGCAAGTCAATCCAGAAAGTTTTCGAGGAGTAGAGTTGATTATTCATCCAGATGGTAAGGTTGAAAAAACCAAAGTAGAATTTGACGAGGAGATCTACGAAGACCTGGATGCTGATGAATTTAAAGCATCTAGCCCTTTAGAGTTTAATTTATATTTGAAGATGAAGAAGTAATCAAAGTTTCATCAATGTACCTCCCACTCTAGAGAATACTTAGCACCACTACCCTTCTCTTTCATTAAGTCACTTGTGAATGGGCCTCCTCTTCCATCTATCACCATCTTGAAAGATCCTAGTTTATCATTGGGTGTCCAAGTATCGTAATCCCACAGTTCTAATTCCAACGAGGCACCTTCCTCCAATTCGAGTAAGTCAACATTAACCACTTCTTCTCCACCTGCCATACCTATATATTTAGAATCGGTGGGCCAAATTTTGTTTTTATTCAGCATCAAGAAAACCTCATCAGCATCAGATTCATCGCTCATGTAACAGTGTAGTTTCAATAGTTTACATTTCAGCATAATTGTTGATTTTCATTGGAGTATAAAAATACACATATCATCAATTTTAAGCAATTCAAATTCGAAGTAAAAAAGCTAATTTATTTTTTATGGTAAGTATTAAAAATTCAAATTTACCTATTACCTTTGCATCGGCAAATCGGTACGATCAGCTCCTGTCGAACTCCCCCAGGACCGGAAGGTAGCAAGGGTAGATAGTTGTAGCGGTGCGATATTCGGTTTGCCATTTTTATTTCCTCAGTTCTTCGATTTCATTTCCATCAACCAATTTATAACCCAACCTACTTATGAAATTTTTCATTGATACTGCGAACCTATCTGACATTCAAGAAGCTTATGATCTAGGTGTACTTGATGGAGTGACTACCAACCCTTCACTGATGGCCAAAGAGGGAATCACAGGAGACGCAAATGTAAAAGCACACTACAAAGCAATTTGTGACATCGTTGACAATAACGTAAGTGCCGAAGTGATCGCTACTGACTATGAAGGCATGATCAGAGAAGGTGAAGAATTGGCGAAGATAGATGATAAAATTGTCGTTAAGATACCGATGATTAAGGATGGTATAAAAGCAATAAAATACTTTTCAGACGAAGGGATTAGAACTAATTGCACATTAATTTTCTCTGCTGGTCAAGCATTGCTAGCAGCCAAAGCTGGAGCAAGCTATGTGTCTCCATTCATTGGAAGACTAGATGACATTTCATTCAATGGTCTTGACTTGATTGACCAAATCGTGAACATTTACGGAAACTACGGATATAGTACTGAAGTATTAGCGGCTAGCGTAAGACATACCATGCACTTAATAGAGTGTGCGGAAATAGGTGCTGATGTTGTTACCTGTCCATTAAAAGTAATCACAAGCTTATTGAATCATCCACTCACTGATTCAGGATTGGCAACATTCTTAGCTGATCATAAAAAGGCGAATAGCTAAAATCACACTCACTAATTAAAAAGCCACTGATATTTTATATCAGTGGCTTTTTTGTTTGTTACTGATCATCCTATATTTAGGACATAAATACAATTCACCTATGTCTTTCAACAACGACCCAATAATACGCGTTAAAAATGCCTCAATCTTTCAAGAAAGTGACACTGTACTCAATGACGTCAATTTTGAAATAGAAAAAGGTGAATTTGTATTCCTAATAGGGCGAACAGGAGGTGGCAAATCGTCTTTACTAAAGACGCTATATGCTGATTTAGCATTGAGACTAGGTGACGTAGAAGTAGCAGGATACGACATCCGTAAGATCAAAAAGTCTGAAATACCCATGCTTCGCAGGAAAATTGGTATTGTATTTCAAGATTTTCAACTGCTGCCAGACAGGACAGTTGCAGACAATCTGACTTTTGTCATGAAAGCCACAGGCTGGAAAGACAGCTCTAAAGTCAAGACGAGATTAGCAGAAGTATTGATGAGAGTCGGACTTGGGTCAGTAGGCAACAAGATGCCTCATCAACTTTCAGGTGGCGAGCAACAGCGTGTTGTGATCGCCAGAGCACTTCTCAATGAACCCATAATTTTGATGGCTGATGAACCTACAGGTAATTTAGATCCAGAAGTATCTGAAGGGATATTCAAATTATTCTTAGAAATAAATAATAGTGGTACAGCGATCCTTATGGCCACACATGACCATACGTTGATAAAAGCACATCCAGCTAGGGTACTAAAATGTGAAGATGGAAAAGTGTTAGATTCTAAAAATGACTCAGACCAATCAGTAGCTTAATCTAGCTTCCAATTTCCTTCTATCTCTTTAATCGTACTGTGTGAAGTCAAATCATACTGACAAGGTACAATAGACACATAATTGTTAGCAATAGCCCATTCATCATTATCCTCTCCTTTGTCAAAATTGACAAAATTTCCTGCCAACCAGAAGTATCTACGTCCATTTGGATCAAACCTTTCTTCAAAAGTTTCTTCCCATTTAGCATGTGCTTGTTGACAAATTTTGATGCCTTTTATTGACTCGTTTCTTTTCGGGGGAAAGTTAACGTTGAGTGCAACTCCTTGAGGTAACCCTTTATTCAATACCTCTTCAGCAATTTTTTTGATGTAAGGCTTTGTATGTGAAAAGTCCGCGTCTGATGCATAGTCGCATAATGAAAATCCTATAGCAGGCATGCTTTCCATAGCTCCTTCAATTGCTGCAGACATCGTGCCTGAGTAAAGAACACTGACTGATGTATTACTTCCATGATTAATTCCGCTCACAACCAAGTCAGGCTTCCTTCCTTTGAGCACAAAATGCTTCGCAATCTTTACGCAGTCTGCTGGTGTTCCAGAACATTCGTATGCCACCACTTCACCAAACAGGTCATTTTCCTCCAAACGCAATGTATTGCCAATAGTGATGGCATGTCCCATTCCTGACTGTGGGCTATCGGGTGCAACGACCACTACCTCTCCAATTTCCTTCATCACCTCGATCAGTGTTCGGATTCCTTTGGAAGTGATACCATCATCATTGGAAACTAATATCAAGGGCTTACTCATCTGATTAATCGTGTTATTGTGTTATTAATATATTGTAATAATCTACTAATTGCATCATTTCCGACTTATCATCAAATCGCAATCTATTATTCTTAATGTATCGTTTTATGGAACTTTCTTTACGCTGTAAAATTTGATACAACTGCTTTTTTTTATTTTGAAATTGAGTAATTCTACCTTTATCATCTAAAAAATAATAGGTGTAAGCTAAAAGCTGTTTTGAATAATTACCACCCGCGAAAGCTGCACTTCCATAATTGACGGTTTTCACTGTCAAATACTCCCTGGCCAAAAGTGTCATCTTCCCCTCTAAGAAAACCTCAAAAAACAGAAGAGTCTTATATTGAGAGGTAGTATTAAATGGCAAAGCATAGAATTGACGATAACTCCTTGAAGTCTCATCCAAAAAACCAAAATACAGAACCTTCTTTACTGTATATGCCTCAGTACCTGCCTTATTATTTATTTGAATAATATCTTTTTCAAGATCATACTTGATATTACCTCTTATCGTATCATTATTCACCAACACCACTTTCCCTGAATGCCATATTTCTGAAGGAAATTGTGCATATCCACTAACACAAATTAAAAACAAGAATGTTGCAAAAGGGTATTTCATATAAGACTTACTTATCATCCATTATCTTATGTCCCATTTTGTCACGTTTAGTTTTTAGATATTCCTCATTATGAGGGTTAGAAGCTATTTCAATATTTATATTATCTACTATCTCCAATCCATACCCTATTAGTCCTGCGCGTTTCTTAGGATTATTGGAAATCAAGTTGATTTTTGAAATATTCAAGTCTCTCAATATTTGAGCACCTACACCATAATCCCTTTCATCCATTTTGAATCCTAGCTCCAAATTAGCCTCAACAGTATCCATCCCTTGCTCCTGTAGTTTGTAAGCTTTTAATTTGTTCAACAAACCAATACCTCTGCCCTCTTGATTCATATAAAGCACCACTCCTTTGCCTTCCTTCTCGACCATATCCATAGCTGCATGAAGTTGAGCTCCACAATCACATCTGCAAGAACCGAAAATATCTCCAGTGACACATGAAGAGTGTACTCTCACCAATACAGGTTCATCTTTATCCCATGTCCCTTTAGTTAACGCCAAGTGTGTCTCACCTGTATTGATCTGTTTATAAGCTGTAAGTTCGAAATCTCCGAAATCTGTAGGTAAATTCACATCTATCTGACGTTCTATCAAACTTTCCTTTTCCAAACGGTAGGCGATCAGATCTTCAATACTTACTAACTTCAAATTGAACTTCTCAGCGACTAGCTTAAGTTCAGGAAGTCTAGCCATCGTTCCGTCCTCATTCATGATCTCTACCAAAACTCCAGCCGGCTTCATACCTGCAAGTCTTGCCAAATCTATAGCAGCTTCAGTATGCCCTGTTCTTCTTAACACTCCTCCTCTTTTAGCCCTAAGTGGGAAGATATGACCTGGCTTTCCCAACTCATCAGGATTGATATTTGGATCAACTAACGCTCTAATAGTTTTAGAACGGTCACTTGCAGAAATTCCAGTAGTACAACCATGACCATTGAGATCTACAGACACTGTAAATGGCGTTTCGTAAGCAGCAGTATTACGTCCCACCATCATTTCTAATCCTAAATCATCACACATGTCTTCAATTAATGGTGCACAGATCAAACCTCTCCCATGAGTAGCCATGAAGTTGACTATCTCTGGAGTCACAGATTCAGCAGCACAAACAAAATCACCTTCATTCTCTCTATCCTCATCATCAACCACAATGATTACTTCCCCATTTTTGATAGCTTCAATAGCTTCTTCTATAGTATCCAATTTTATTTCGTTGCTCATGTTTCAGAATTTGGTATTAAGTACTAGTACAAAATATTTAGTATTATGATTCAATATTATTCATTATTTATAACTAGGACAGCACAATCCCCAATTGGTCTGCCAAATGCATTTCCACCTTTTTAAGGGCACTTAAGCTCTTAAGAATTTCATCTTCTTTTTCGTGGCTTCCACTGACATCTCTCATATCATCCATCTTTCCGCTCACCATCTTTTGAACTACACGTAATTTAAGTCTTAAAATATTTCCCATCACCATGTTATTGAGCACGGCTTCTTCGTCCGGGATAATTATTTCATATTTATCTTCCCACTCATTACTCAACATATAGCGCTCAGTAATCATATTGACTACTTCATCAGCTACATTCTTTGGTGCGTGATGGATGAAATATTCTGGACTTACCACTTCTCCTTTGGATAATCGATCTCGATAAATATCTAGTATTTCCTTGTATATCGGTGTTTCGAACTCAACCTCATCCAGTTCAGATAATATAAACTCATGAACTTGTGCATCCTCCCACTCGTGCAATCCATAGGTGATTAGCATTCGGACACTTTCCTTTTCTTGGATAGTGACTATCTGGGACTGGTCAAGTTGAGATGCTTCCTCCTTCTCAGCCCTAACCATTTCCTCAAGACCAAATTGCTGTTCAGTATCTCTTTCTGCTTTCTGTGAAGTTTCTTTACGCTTGTGAAGTAAAAACTTGTTCTGTTCAGCTAGCAAAACGCTCTCAGAGATTTCTAGTAAACTACTGGTCTCCTTGATATAGACTGATCGCTGCACTGGATCTGGAATAATGGAAATACTCTCCACAATTTCCTTAATCATTCCAGCCTTCTTAATCGGGTCATTTGCCGCATCTTCACTAAGAAGTTCCGCCTTGAAGCGAATAAAGTCAGTGGTATGCTCAGTAATGTATTCTTGAAATGCGGTAGTCCCTAGCTTTTTTGCGTAACTATCTGGATCTTCTCCATCCGGAAACATGACCACACGGACATTCATTCCACGCTCCAAGATCATATCGATACCTCTCAAAGAGGCTTTCAACCCAGCCTTATCACCATCGTAAAGCACCGTGATATTCTGTGTATATCGACTGATCAGTTTGATCTGTTCCTCAGTCAATGCCGTACCTGACGAAGCCACGACATTCTCCATGTCAGACATGTAGAGCGATATCACATCGGTATAGCCTTCTACTAAATAACAATTGTCTGCATCTCTGATCGCACGCTTGGCCTGAGCGATCCCGTATAAAATATGGCTCTTATGATAAACCTCAGTCTCTGGAGAATTGACGTACTTAGGTGACTTTTTATCTTGCTGAAGCGTTCTCGCTCCGAAGCCAATGACTTTGCCAGTGACATTGTGAATGGGGAAAATTATTCGTCCTCTGAAGCGATCGTATTTTTTATCCTCTTTGCGAATTGTCAGGCCCGCCTTTTCTAATATTTCTAGGGAGTAACCTTTTTTGAGTGCCGTATCAGTGAACCCTCCCCACTCATCAAGGCTGTATCCTAAGCCAAATTTCTGAATCGCATCTTCACTTATTCCTCTTTCTTTGAAATAGCTCTGTCCGATCGAATTTCCTTCGTCTGTATTTTTGAGCGTATTTTGAAAATATTCAGCTGCAAAATTGAGCGCTATAAACAAACTCTCTCGCTCATTCTGAGCTTGAAGTTGTTCGTCAGTTTGCTCTTCCTCTGCGATCTCTATTCCATATTTCTGCGCAAGATATTTGATGGCCTCTATGTAACTGAGACCATCATATTCCATCACAAAGGAGATTGCATCTCCACCCTTCCCAGTACTAAAGCATTTGTATATCTCTCTCGAAGGTGATACGTTGAATGAAGGGGTCTTCTCATCCGTAAATGGACTCAAAGCCTTGTAACCAGACCCAGCTTTTTTCAACTGCACAAAATCACCGACTACTTCAACGATGTCCATTCGACTTTTGACTTCTTCTATGGTCTTCTTATCTATCAATCTATTCTAATTTTGAAAGGGCAAAGATAATGTAATCCAAGCATCATCCAACAAATGATTCACCTCCTAGGCTATTGAATTTATAAAAAATTCATTTGATTTCTAATTAAAAAAAACAAACTCTCAGTACTCTCAAAGACAACTATTTTCATTTTTTGTTTTGTTAGTACTTGATATAAATTTGCTATTTTTGTCGACTGAAATAGTTAGTAAAGTCTAACTGATAAAATGAATACAAATAGCATTGGTCGTAATTTTGAACAATTGTTAAAGAAAATTGGTTAGTTGAATCAATAGTGGGTAGAGACCTAGACGGGTTGGACTAATCATAACCCCAAAATAAGTAGATAATTGAACTTATAACTTCAGTTAAAGAAACAGAACGTATTTTATTATACAACAACTAGATAATATAGAGATTAACGAATGGGATACACAAGTGAAGATATATTGAAGGCACTGTCAACAGTAGAAGAACCTGACTTGAAAAAAGATTTGGTGACGCTCAATATGATTGACAAAGTATTGGTAGATGGGAATAATGTGAGCTTCACAGTAATCTTAACGACTCCGGCATGTCCACTAAAAGAGGTCATCAGAAAACGTTGTGAAGATGCGATTTACTCATTAGTCAGCGAAGACTTGAAAATCACTATCGACATGACTGCTGATGTAACAAGTGTAAGAGACAATACACCTCTCATACCACTAGTCAAAAACATAATTGCCATTTCTTCTGGAAAAGGTGGTGTTGGTAAATCAACTATTAGCGCAAATCTAGCGGTATCTCTAGCTCAGTCTGGTGCTAAAGTGGGATTGATAGATGCTGATATTTTCGGACCATCAATGCCTACTATGTTCAACTGCGAACATGAGAAACCAAGTGTAAGACAAATAGATGGTAAGAATGTAATTGTTCCTTTGGAACAATATGGCGTAAAGCTTATTTCTATAGGATTCTTAGCCTCTAACAATGCTGTGATCTGGAGAGGACCAATGGCAAGTTCTGCCCTTAAGCAGTTTATCGCAGATACAGATTGGGGAGAGCTTGACTACTTATTGATAGATCTTCCTCCAGGCACAAGTGACATTCACTTGACATTGGTGCAGACGATCCCAGTCACTGGAGCTATAGTAGTAACTACTCCACAAAAAGTGGCTTTAGATGATGCAGTGAAAGGAATATCTATGTTCAAGCAACCTCAGATCAATGTGCCAATATTGGGTATCGTTGAGAACATGTCTTATTTCTCACCTGAGGAACTTCCTGATAATAAGTACTATATCTTCGGGAAAGATGGTGGAAAGAAATTGGCTGATGATAATGGGGTAGAATTGTTAGGGCAGATTCCAATTGTGCAGAGTATTAGAGAAAGTGGGGATAATGGATATCCTCAAGCGATGAAAGAAGGTCACGTTGCTGATGCTTTCAGGAAATTAGCTGCTACATTAGCACAGCAAGTAGCGATACGCAATGCGAGCAAAGCTCAAACTGAACCAGTTCCCGTTAATTAATAAAACATGTCTGTAGAAACTGAATATACACATCCATTATTAGAAGCCATAGAAGCGGCTTTGGACAAAATCAGACCTTATCTTGAAACAGATGGAGGCAATGTCAAAGTATTGGAAATTACTGACGACATGGTTTTGAAATTAGAGTTGCTGGGAGCTTGCAGTTCTTGTACTATGTCGGCTATGACTATGAAAGCTGGTGTAGAAGAGGCTATCAAAAAAGATTTTCCGCAAATAACCAAAGTAGAAGCTGTCAACCTTACTCCTATGGATAATCCCCATGCTATGTTACCAGGTAATATGCAATAGTATAACAATACGATTCATTATGAACGTTAGGTGAATATGATTGTAAGCTTCTCTATATTAAATAATATAATCAGTAAACATTGTTTAGCGGGGCTACTGACCTTATGCTCATTTTCATCACTCATCGCTCAAGATCGTTGCGGAACAGTAGACTATAACAAATCACTTCAGCTCAATGATAATCAAGAGGTTTTTGAGAATTGGCTATCGAAAAAAATAAATAACAGAAAGGCCAAGATACTATTTAGCCAAGATAAAGCTGCCGATGTCGTTGAGATACCTATCGTTTTTCATATAATCCATAATGGGGAAGAACTAGGTGAAGGTCTCAATATCAACGATGAGCAAATACAATCTCAGCTTGACGTCCTCAACGAAGACTTTAGAAGACTGAATGCCGACAAAGCCAATACCCCTTCCAATTTTGTAAGTGTAGCCGCTGATATACAAGTCGAATTTGTGATGGCTAAGCGAGACCCTGAAGGATTGGCCACCAATGGCATATTAAGAAAAATGGGAACTAGGTCCGAATGGAGCATGAGTGATAATAGATCACTCAAAGAACTGAGCTACTGGCCGGCCGAAGATTACCTCAATGTTTGGGTAACCGCAATCTCAGGAACATTACTCGGGTATGCCCAATTTCCAATTTCTGACCAACTTGATGGTTTAGAAGATGCTTCTACTAACCGACTCACTGATGGGGTTGTGATCGATAATGAGGTATTCGGATCCATTGATAAATACCCAGCCGCTGACCTCAAAAACAACTTTAACAAAGGGCGAACAGCCACTCATGAGATTGGCCACTTTCTAGGACTTCGTCACATCTGGGGAGATGAAAGCTGCGGCACTGACTATTGTGCAGATACACCAACACAGCGCACCAGCAATTCTGGATGCCCATCTCATCCAAGAAGCAATAGCTGTGGTACAAGCGATGAAATGTTCGAAAACTTTATGGACTACACCAGTGATCAGTGCATGAACCTATTCACATTGGATCAGAATGATCGCATAAGAACGGTTATAGAAAATAGTCCAAGACGTCAATCACTTACAAGTTCGTCAGCGCTGCTGGACCCAATAATTTACGACAATGATCTTGGCATATTTAATATCACAGCTCCAGATGAGACAACCTGCGACAAGAGCATCAGACCAGCAATCACTGTGAAAAATTATGGAACTAACCCTTTGAATACTGCTCAGATCAAGCTCAGCCTTAACGGTAACACCATAGAGACCATTACCCCTGACTTAGGGGTAATTACACAACTCGAAAGTATCATTGTAGAATTTTCAGAGTTAGCTATATTTGAAGGCAATAATTTACTCGAATTTGAAATTCTGACAGTCAACAATGGAATAGATCAAAGCCCCGACAACAATGTTTATGAGTATTCGGTAACATTGCCGACCATTGTTGAAGCAGACATTTCGGAAGACTTTCAGAATGAAATAGAAAATATGACCATCGTCAATACAGATGGTACCTCCACATGGGAAATTACAGAAGCTTTTGATGGAACACTTGGGAATAAGTCATTGTTCATCAACTACTTCTCCTATGAGAATGAAGGCACAGAAGATTGGTTGAATTCGGAAGTAATGGACTTTACAACATTGCCAGCTGCACAACTAATATTCGATTATTCTCATGCGAGGTATCCAGGTAATTCGGACCAACTCAAAGTGCTGATATCAACAGACTGTGGCAATTCATATCAAGAAATTTTCAATAAGTCCGGTGAAGAACTCATGACTACTAGCTCGACTAATACCAAGAACTTCATCCCAGCATCCTCTGCTGACTGGGAAACAGCATCTCTCGACCTTTCTCCGTACATAGGCAATTCGACAGTTCTTATCTCATTTGTAGGAGTAAATGGCTACGGCAATAATATCTACCTGGATAATATCAGTCTTATCACCTCTACAGACACCAGCGTCAAACTGAAAGCAATAGATATGCCTTTAGTCACTGCAAGTCCAACACAACCATTGATAATCACTGTGAAAAACACCGGTGGGCTTGCTATCAATGACTTAGCACTAACTTATGAACTTGATGATAGTACTCCAGTAGAGATAGCTATACCCAACCTAAGTCTCAATAGTGGGCAATCTCAACAACTCATGATTGGAGACATCAGTACCACAACGGGATCGCATAATATCTCAGTAACTATATCAAAGACCAACGGCATTGATGATGTTGACGTCACTGATAATTCACTGTCTAGCAACTTCATTATTGATTTATCCTCGGATGTTATTCCCTTGCGAATTGATTTTGAGAAAGAAAACAATTGGGTCAGCACTACCAGATCTGATGTCTTGTGGAAACAGTTAGATATCAATGGAAATAAATCAATGTACGTTAATAGTGCTCAGAATATCAACGGCTCCGCATGGTTGTTCTCACCTGTGCTTGATCTTAGAGATGAGAAAACTGCCAGCATGTTCTTCGACTATGCTTATACACTAGGAAGTTCCGGAAATAAAGAAACACTGAAAGTATTGTTATCAGAAAATGGAGGCCTTGACAATTATCCAGTTAGTTTATTCAACAAATCAGGCGCTGATCTGACCACCTACAATCAAGTCGAAGACCACTGGCAACCTACTAATACTGACCAGTGGGATAGCGCTTTTATAGATCTTTCGGCATATGCAGGTGCTAGTGAAATCAGACTAGCATTTCAACTAACCAATGGTCGTGGGAATAATTTCTACTTAGATAATATTGAGTTCTATTCCAGTGATAATAGATCTCCAATGGAAATTGGAGACAAACACGTAACAAACTTTCCCAACCCAATCTATTCCGAAACGGATGCCAATTTCAATTTGATATTTAATTTGGAAGAACGACAAAAGGTGAAAATTCGAATTATTGATCTAGCAGGCAATTTAGTTTTTAACCAAACCGAAGAGAATGCTCTTAATCAGACATTCTCATATGATGCTAATGGACTACCAAATGGTATCCTAATACTTTCAGTTGTGGGAAAAACCTTCAGTTACAATACGAGAATTGCCGTGATGCGATGACAATCAAGGCTAATAATGGCTATCACCAAAACTTCAGACTTAGCCTATAAGATTTTCTGCTAATTCAATATATTTGTACCACAAGAAAAGTGACCTCAATGACAAATAAAACAAGTGTAGCTATCCTATTTGGAGGACGATCTGTAGAGCATGAAATTTCTATCCTCTCTGCTGTAAATGTCAATCAATACATAGACACTTCTAGATTCGATGTTGTACTTATAGGTATAGATAAGTCAGGAAAGTGGCATTTGATGAGTGAGGTAAATGCCAACTTCAAAGAGGGTGAAGCTTTAAGTATTTCACTGGATGCTTCAAATCCTTGTTTCATCAATCAAACTACGAACGCGGCTATCAAGATCGATGTGATATTCCCAGCACTTCATGGCACAGATGGAGAAGATGGCAGCATCCAAGGACTCTTGAAGACTATGACCATTCCTTTTGCAGGTTCCGGAGTTCTAGGCTCCTCTGTTGCAATGGACAAACTGGTTTCCAAGTATCTATTGTTTCAAGCGGGAATTCCTGTGAGCAAGTTTCACTCAGCTCACAAAAGTCAAAAAGACCAGATAGATTTTACTGAAGTGAAAAACAAAGTAGGTCTCCCTATGATGGTCAAACCGGTAAACCTAGGTTCTAGCGTGGGGGTTGCTAAGGTTAACAATGCAGCAGATTTTGAGGCAGCTATCAATACAGGATTCACCTATGACCATACACTTTTGTTTGAAGAGTATATTTCTGGCCGAGAGCTAGAATGTGCCGTCCTTGGGAATAATGAAGCCAAAGCTTCTGTTCCGGGTGAAGTCATCATTAGTGACCGTTATGAGTTCTATTCTTATGAAGCCAAATATGAAGACGAGTCAGCCGTCACTATTCAAATACCTGCTGAGATCGATGACGAAATAGTGAAAACTATTCAATCACTTTGTGTGTTGGCTTACCACACACTCAATTGTGATGACTTTGCTAGGATAGATTTATTCTTAACAGAAGACAACCAGGTGTACATAAATGAAATCAATACAATTCCAGGATTCACTAATGTGAGTATGTTCCCAGCTTTGTGGGCACAACACGGAATTAACTATAGAGACTTAATAAGTAAGATTATTGACTTAGCGCTCGCCAGAAATGAAAGTGTTGCAAGTATCGAACGGTCGTTTAAATAATCAGTAAGGAAATGTTCTCTCATAAATCTAAAATAAATCTAGTAGTTTAGCAGTTTACTAAAAAAACAAGAGTCGAAATGTTTGGAGAAAGTTCATTAAAAAATATGCTCATTCACCTCATTGTTGTAATAGCATTGAGTATTGGTCTTGTACTAAGTTTTTTCTATGTATACCTTCCTAGTACTACCAATCACGGTGAGAGCATTACTGTTCCAAATCTAAAAGGGATTCATGTCGATGAACTAGAAGATGTTTTAATAAAAAGAAACCTAAGGTATGAAGTCAGTGACTCTGCCTATTCTGAAAAATATCCTTCTCTCACGATCCTAAAACAGTATCCAAAACCAGGGTCTATAGTAAAGGAGAATAGAAAAGTATTTATTTCGGTAAACAGAGTCAATCCTCCTACAGTGCCAATGCCCAACTTGATAGACGGACCTCTTAAAAATGCTCAAGTAGTATTAAAGAGTAATGAACTGAAAATTGGTGAAATATCATTCAAACCCGACTTGGCTTTCAATGCAGTACTGGAACAAAAGTATAAAGGAGAGGTGATTACCGCGGGCACAAAAATCCACAAAGGATCAACAATAGATCTAGTCGTGGGCAATGGATATGGCAATCGCAACCTAAAGACCCCCAACCTTATCTCTTATCCCTTTGATGAAGCACAATACTATATCAAAGGCATCCAACTACAAATTGGCAAAATCCGCAATGCCGGAGATTCACTTGGTGCACCAGGATTTATCTATAAACAAAATCCTGCGCCAGAAAGCAATATTCGCAT
>JAWUWD010000099.1:0-18215 GCA_034112085.1 Cyclobacteriaceae bacterium | reverse complement strand
AACATTTCAATTTAACACTAAATGAATTCGCTTTTGAATCCCTTGTCTCTTTATCGGAGTGCAAAAGTAGATCATTATTTTTAACCTACCAAACTTCTGTGAAAAAGATTTGAAATAAATTTAAACCCTCTCTAATCTCCTCAAAACTCTAAAAAGCCGCTTCTGACTCATCCCCAAATCGTATTCGCTTATTGGGTTGGCAAAGGTAAT
Source organism: Cyclobacteriaceae bacterium (assembly GCA_034112085.1). Classification (GTDB taxonomy): domain Bacteria; phylum Bacteroidota; class Bacteroidia; order Cytophagales; family Cyclobacteriaceae; genus JAWUWD01. Next base: position 18,005 of record JAWUWD010000099.1, on the reverse strand, counting down.
ACCTTTCCATAAACTCCAAAGCTTTTTGAATACAAAATTTAAATAAAAAAAAGAATATTAAAATTGGTAGCGTAAGTGTCTGATCACTAGCAATTAACCTCCTGAAGTATTTATTGCTTTGCTTTTTTATATATAGGCACAGTGCTACAAGGCTCCCCAAACATGATACTAGAGGCATAAGGAAATAAACTCTCAGAAACCTTTAAATACGCTTGTTGCGGGATAGAAAGATCACTGCACCCTTTAACTACTACTTTTTTATCGTTGAATTCAGAGAAATCTATTTGCTCCAAAGCCTCATTAACAATAACTTCCTCCAGTGTATGGAGATCCCCAAAGATCACCTTCTTCGCAAATGGTTTTAACTTCACTCCCAAAAGCATATATGCCCAAGTAGGGATGATAGCGTCCGCAGTACAAGTGAGCGCCACATACTGATCTTGATACTCTTCCCAATTGTGTTCACGCAGAAAACTTCTAAAATCCTTTTCTTTCAAAATCAGGCCTTGAAAAAGTTGGTCCTTAATGTCAAATAGTACTCGCTTACCTTGGGGGGCATAATCTTCCAAGTTAAATGTCACCAAATTACTAGTGGCTACTCGATTCACAATCCCTTCTTCGTTATTCTTCATATTGATTTCGAATGCATTGGTTTAAAGTCTTTGAGGTAGAATGGTTCAAAGTATGCTACATCCTCAAACTCCATATTAGCATACTTCGCAAGAGCTAATTGTCCAATGTTTTTTGCATTAGGTAATATATTGTCAATAAACAAAATGTTTGGACCTCTCAAGACCTCTTTGCACTTAAGTGCTCCATCTCCAAACAAAATAATTCGCTTATCTTTTATGACTTCAATAAATGAGCTCTCACTTATTACTTTGGGATGCGTTGGCTTAATCACTACACCATCCCTATCCGCAATCAAACAGTATACCTCCATTCTTCTCGCATCTATCATGGGGCAGAATAAATGGTCCTCCCTCATGAAAGGTAAGACCGACCACAGCATTGCCTCTAGCGTATTCACTGAAATCAATGGGATACCCAGACTATAGCAAAGACCCTTAGCTGTTGATATTCCAATTCTCAAGCCAGTATAAGATCCTGGGCCTTCAGAAACCGCAATGGCACTTAATTCATTTAATGAGATTCCGCAATGGCATGTCAAATCATTAATGATTACGGTTAATAGTCCTGAGTGTGATTTCTCAACGAATAATTCCTGATGACCTAATACAGCTCCATCACAATGCAAAGCTACAGAACACACATTAGTGGCAGTTTCAATACTAAGTATGTATGTCATCGCTATTTAGATAAAATTTCATTATAACTTTTCGTATCCGATAAAATATCAATCGCAGACTTTAGGTCTCTATCTCCAACCAATGCTCCCTGAATACTCCCTTTATTAAAGTAATATCTTGAAACTATCTCTTGCCTCAGTAATCTCCTAATCTCATCCTTATGATCAATAAATTCTTGCTTTACATTCCCGCCTACAGTGCGTTTAATATCATGGACCTTATCAATTATCTCTTGAGACATTTCCTCATCATTAACTGTTGACACCAACTCATCTACAATAGATTCTATTGATGATGAGAAATCAAATCCAGTATTCTCCAATTGCTCAACAAAAATGTTGTAATCTTGATCAGACAAGTCAAATATATCAGGCTCACTTATGGATTCATGGCTATGATAGTATGTATTTGCAAAATTAAATATCACTCCTGCCCTCATGACGTCCATCGCAAACACACTCCATTCATTGCCAGCAACAGATATATCAGGCTGTAATCCTCCTCCATCATAAACTGTTCTATTATTTTCAGTTTTAAATGCCACCTTAAGAGAGTCTGAAATTAGACTAACGTCTCCATCCGCATTTCTCTCTGCATAATCTATGGCCTGAATACATCGGCCACTTGGTATATAATATTTTGCTGTAGTTACCTTCAATTGCGAATTATAAGACAAAGGGCGTGTTGCCTGTACAAGACCTTTGCCAAAGGTCCTTCTTCCTATCAATACTCCCCGGTCATAATCCTGTATAACACCAGCTACAATTTCTGCAGCTGAAGCGCTCGAATTATTAATCAATACAACCATTGGAATGTCTTTGTCAAGAGGCTGATTCAGGCCTTTATAAATCTTATTCCATTCTTCTACTTTCCCTTTAGTAGAAACTACTTCCTTACCCCTTGGAATAAACAGATTCGATACATTAATAGCTTCGCTCAGAAGTCCACCAGGATTACCCCTCAAATCAATAATCAATTTATTAGCTCCTTCTTTCTTTAAATCCTTGACAGCTTGCTCGACTTCACGACTAGCTCCTAATGTGAAATCAGACAATCGAATATATCCTACATCAGCACTAATGATCTTATGAAAAGGTACATTTTCTATTCTTATTGTTTCTCTATCAAACGTGAAGGATATTTCTTCATCATTGTTTCGCAGTACTTTCATCAATAAACTAGATCCAGGCTGTCCCTTCAGTAGTTCTGTAGCTGCTCCCGTCTCCTTATTCCCTATCTCGGTTCTATCAATTTGAATTATTTGGTCTCCTATTTTAAGCCCGGCTTTATGCGCGCCATATCCTTCATATAGCATAGTAATCACTGTCTTATTATTGACAGTGCCAACGACAGCTCCTATCCCACCATACAAACCTGTAGTCATCGTACGGTAATCTTCCAAATGCTCCTCGGGAATGTATGTAGTGTAAGGATCTAGAGAAGCTAACATTGCATGAATCCCTGTTGAGACCAATTCCTCAGGATCTATTTCGTCTACATAGTAGGCGTTGACTTCTTTAAATAAAGTGGCAAAAATGTCTAGGTTACGTGCTATCTCAAAATACTTATTATCTGGCGCCTTGAATGCCAGTACTGAGATGGTAACTATTAAAAGTGCAATGATGGAGGCTTTTTTATTAATTGCCATTGGTTCTTGTTTCAATCCTGAGAAGTTTCTTTACTCAAACGTAATAATGTGCTTATTAGTTTTTCCTGGATTACCTGTTGTTTCAATGATTCTTTTGCCGTATAAATATACGCAATCATTAGATTATTATCAGCGCTTGCTGGAAAGGACTTTTTATTCAATCGGTAGGCTTCGCTGATTCTTCTTTTGATCAAATTTCTATCAACAGCCTTCTTAAAAATTCTCTTTGGGACAGAGATCAGCAATTGATGTTCCGAGACGTTTTGATCAAGATTAGGTAAGAATATTACCTTAAAAGGGTACACATAAAAAGAGGAACCTCGATTAAAAAGTTCCTTTATTAATTTTTTACTACAGAGTTTTTCGGACTTGCCGAATGTTCTTAAACCCATGGTATTGTATTTATCAAAAACACAACCCAAATAAGAGTCTGCTTATTTGTGTGTCTTCTCGTCAGAAACAGTAAGTTTCTTTCTTCCTTTTGCTCTTCTTCTAGCTATCACTGCTCTACCGTTAGCCGACTCCATTCTTGACTTGAATCCGTGCTTATTTTTTCTCTTTCTTTTCGAAGGTTGAAATGTTCTTTTCATTTTACTTTTTCATTATTAGGGCTGCAAAGGTAACTGTCTTTTTGACATATACCAATACACATGATAAATTTATTAGTCCTAACTCCAGCACTTTGACTGTATGGATCTAATACAAGTGTAAAACTACTTCAAAATCATGGATATAACATCTTTTTGGCTTTTATTTATCACATGAAGTATGTCATCTCTTATAACAATCCACTGACCCACTGTGTAGATATTTCCTTGGAAATAAACGACATCTCGAGTGATTCGATTCAAATTCATCTCCCATCATGGCGTCCTGGCAGATATGAGATAGCGAACTTTGCCAAAAACATATTGAAGATTGAGGCTGTAGACCATAATGGAAATCAACTAGGCATCAACAAAGTATCTAAAGACAGCTGGGTGGTGGACTCAAGCAAAAACACTCATTTAATCATAAATTACACCTATTTTGCATTCAAAATGGATGCTGGAAATTCATGGCTTGATGACGAGCAACTATACCTAAACTTCATCAATTGCATGGTTTACGTTCAAGAGAGGATTGATGATCCTTGTATCGTTGAGTTAGAACTTCCTGACGATTATCATATTGCAACAGGACTTTTCGAAAAACAAAAGAATGTCCTAGTTGCAGATTCTTACTATCATTTGGTAGATAGTCCAATGATAGCAAGTAGTCATTTGGATCACCACCAATACATGGTTGAGAACACAAATTTTCATATTTGGATCAATGGGCCACATCAGATTAATACTGCGCAAATGATTCATGACTTTGAAAAAATCTCAAAGTCTCAAATCAATATGATAGGAGATTTCCCTTGTGAAGATTATCACTTCCTCATACAAGCTCTTCCATATAAACACTATCATGGGGTAGAGCACTGGAATTCTACAACAATCACACTGGGTCCAGCTAATGAACTGAATGACGCGCCTCTATATCAGGCCCTATTGGGTATTAGTAGTCATGAATTGTTTCATACCTGGAATGTGATTAGAATACGTCCAAAAGAAATGCTACCGTATGACTTTAGTAAAGAAAACTATTTTGATACAGGCTATGTTGCGGAAGGGTTCACGACCTATTATGGAGATTTATTTTTAGTTCGAAGTGGTGTTCTAGACATCGATTGGTACCTATCCAAGGTGAACAAGATGCTCCGGGGTCATTTTGAGAATTTCGGAAGAAGCAATATGTCAGTTGCAGCTTCCTCAGTAGACTTATGGCTCGATGGCTATGTTACAGGCACTCCAAATCGTAAAGTTTCAATTTATAATGAAGGTGCTTTGATTGCCCTAATACTTGACTTGCAAATACGGGTATCTAGCGCTCACTCAAAAAGTCTTGATGATGTAGTACGCTTATTATGGGTGGAATTTGGGAAACCCGGCATTGGATACAGCTCTAAAAATATTATTGACATACTTAATGAATACACAACACTAGATTGGAAGGGGTTTATGGATAATTTCATCTATGGAACGAATCCAATAGATAAGCTCCTTGCTTCCCTCTTAGATAAATTTGGATGCAACTTACAAGTAATGCAAGCTTCTCTTAAAAACGAATCCCATTGGGGATTCAGAGTCAATGAAGAGAACTGTATAATTAAAATTCACCCCAAATCTCTCGCTGAAAAGAAGTTGTCAATTGGTGATTATGTTCTGAATTTGTCAAAGGTCATAGAATCAGGCCTAAATGAAATCAAGCTAAAGGTTAAGCGAAACCACCGAGAAATAGATGTTGAATTGACATCGACTGATCAACGCTATTTTGAATATTACCAGGTTCATCAAACTGCAAACAGAAGTGTAAAGCAAAAAAATGCATTTCAAAAGTGGTTACTAGAATGATTGAAATTTATCTGAAATTTTCCATAAAAAAACCTATAATCAATAATCGCAATTTTTGTGAAGCGATCCCAAAATCCCATATAAATGAGTGATAAAACAAGTTTCTTTCAAGATGTACATGAGGTAGTCAGACTAATCCCAACTGGAAGGGCAACCAGCTATGGTGCAATTGCCAATTATTTAGGATTAAAAAGTAGTGCAAGAATGGTTGGGTGGGCCATGAACGGGTGTCCGCCTGATGTCCCAGCTCATCGTGTAGTTAATCGGGTGGGGCTGCTCTCTGGGAAGAATAACTTTTCTCAACCAAACCAAATGCAAGAACTACTTGAGTCAGAAGGAATAATAGTAAAAGATGATCAAATCATAGGTTTCAAGAAAATATTCTGGGACCCAATCATTGAGTTAGGAATATGAAATCTCGTTTTGAGAAAAAAAATCTCAATATTGACATATTTTCAATCGGATTTAGCCTCAAAAAAAACTAAAACGCTATATAGTGGCTGTAATTAACCATTGGCACAGCTATTGATATTATCATGGTGGAAGTAATTTAGTTGATTATGTGAAGTTGGAAAGTGAGAGTACTATGTAGCAGTTCTGTTTAATTACAGAACTGCTTTTTTTTTGCAAATTTATCACAAAAAAAGACCTCACAAATGTGAAGTCTAATAATGGTGGGACATACTGGATTCGAACCAGTGACCTCTGCCCTGTCAAGGCAGCGCTCTAAACCAACTGAGCTAATACCCCAGAATACTAATTAACTTTACTTACGGAACAGAAGCAAGGAAAATTAAGCATATTTATCGTTTCTTTTGATTACCATAAGGCCCATAAAAGTAATCAATCCATTAACTGCTAAGATAAAGAATCCAAACCAACCTCCAGTGGTCGCATCAATTACATAGCTGAGTATTGGAGCACCCAAGCAAATCCAAGGTACTAGCTTATCCCTCACTTGCCATTTGGTGAATAAACCAAAGGTGTACAGACCAAGTAATGGTCCATATGTATACCCTGCAACTTTAAAGACTACACTAATCACACTATCATCATTAATGAATCTAAAAATTATGATCACTAAAAAAAGCAATATGGAAAACCCCAAATGAACCTTCATTCTAGTGTTTCCTTGAGTTTTATTCTTCTCACCGTCTTTGCCAAGAAAATCTACGCAGAAAGAAGTGGTCAACGAAGTCAATGCAGAATCAGCACTAGAGTAAGCCGCGGCTGTAATTCCTAATAAAAAAATCACTCCCGTAAATAGCGAAAAATGATCTATCGCCAGCATTGGGAACAAATCATCTGATCTTGACGGCAAGGCAATCTGAAAATTCCCTGCATATATGAATAATAAGGCACCAAGGGTTAGGAACAATAAGTTCACAAATACTAATACTATACTGAACCAAAACATATTCTTTTGAGCATCGCCTATGCTCCTGCAAGTCAGATTCTTTTGCATCATGTCTTGATCTAACCCCGTCATCACAATGGCAATAAATGCTCCTGAGAAAAATTGTTTGACAAAATGATTTCCTGCATTCCAGTCCCAAACAAAGATATTTGAGTATTTGCTATTGATCACTGCATCAGTAAGTTCTGTAAATGTAAAATTTAATTCCTGTGCAATAAAAATTATAGTAACTCCAACAGCTAATAACATAAAGAATGTCTGCAATGCATCGGTCCAGACTATCGTCTTGATTCCTCCTCTAAAAGTGTAAAGCCATATAAGCCCAATAGTAATGAGAACTGTAAGCCAAAATGGTACTCCCCACTCATCAAACATCACGAACTGTAACACTCCTGCAACTAAGAAAAGTCTAAACGCGGCACCAATTGTCCGAGAAAGCAGGAAGAAAAAGGCCCCCGTCTTATATGACCAAAAACCAAAACGCTGCTCCAGATAAGTATATATCGAAACTAGATTGAGGCGATAATACAGTGGCAATAGGACAGTCCCTATTATCAGATAACCTACCAAGTACCCTAGTACCATCTGCATATAGCCAAACTGCGTAGTAGCCACCCAGCCTGGCACGGAAATAAATGTGACTCCTGATAGCGAAGCTCCAATCATCCCAAAGGCCACTAAATACCATGGAGATTGTTTGTTGCCAGTGAAAAACGTCAGGTCATCACTCTTGCCTGAGGTAAGGTTTGCGATCAAGACCAATACTAAGAAATAGCCCGAAATAACGGACAAGGCAATAAGTGGAGTCATATGTGATTGATTCTAAAACTTTGCCAAGATTGTTATTTTTTTTACCTTTGACAAACCAAATCCCCATTCAATGAGCCATAGTTTTCAAGCGGAAGAAGTATTAGAAGTTGTAGAAAAAACTACCGACCTCAATGATCTCATGATCTTTAATGATGACGTGAACACATTCGAACATGTGACCAACACACTAATTAAAGTATGTGATCATACCAACGAACAAGCTGAACAATGTACTTGGCTGATTCATTACAAGGGGAAGTGTTGTATCAAAAAAGGTGACTATTCGATGCTAAAACCGATGAAGTCTGCTATCTGTGAAGCAGGGATAGATGCACGCATTATTTAATACTTCAACTTTACTCTTTGATATCTAACTTATGCATGTTTATCCCTCCAAGTATATAGAACGTGCAGTAGAAGAAATATCCAGGCTCCCTGGAATTGGTAAAAAGACAGCTCTACGTCTCGCACTTCATCTACTTAAATCTAACGAAGACCATACCAAAGCACTCTCAGAATCATTGATAGACCTGCGTACAAAAACCGTTTACTGTCAGAAATGTCACAATATCGCTGATGAAGCTATTTGCAATATTTGTAAGAGCCATCGCAGAGATCAAACGGTTATCTGTATTGTGGAGGATACTCGTGACGTCCTGGCGATAGAAAATACTGCTCAATATAATGGGGTCTATCATATACTTGGTGGTGTGATTTCTCCAATAAACGGGATCGGCCCTTCAGAATTAAATGTTGATACGTTAGTTGCAAGAATATTGGACCCTTCAAGTGAGGTAAAGGAGGTTATATTTGCCTTGAGCGCAACAATGGAAGGTGATACCACCGCATTTTTCTTGACTAAAAAACTAAATCCATCTAATATAAAAATTTCCACCATCGCTCGTGGAATATCAATAGGTGGAGAACTTGAGTATACTGATGAAGTAACTCTAGGCCGTAGTATTCTCACTAGAGTCATAAGTCAAAAAGGATCAGAAGATTAAGTTCTCCTCTTCTCTCAATTCAAAAAAATAGCTTCTCAGATAAATAAAACAGTCAAACTGTATATATTTACTTACCTGTGAAACCTATTTAGACTATGATAAAACATTTGGCCCTTCTTGGTGTATTATTCATTTCCATCAACGTGTTTGGTCAGTCAATAAATAGTATTTCAGATAATTCCATTCATGATCTAGTTATTAATCAATGGACTTCTAGTGATGGCCTTGTGACTAATAAAATCATCGATCTAAAACAATCTTATGATGGCTATCTATGGCTGACTACCTATGATGGTATACTTAGGTTTGACGGTATCAGCTTCGAATTGTTTGATGTGAAAAACACTCCAGCAATGGAACAAAACACCTATTACAAAATAACCGAAGCATCAGATTCTACACTCTGGTTTATCTCAAGAGGCGCTGGCTTGATCAAATACAAAAATGGTGAATTTCACAAGCATGAAACGGTAGATGATTTATCGAAAAATATTCGATCCATTTTTATTGACAGCTCTGATAGACTTTGGATAGCATCAAAGGATAACTTGTATTGTCAAATCAATGATGAATTAAAAAAAATCATATTGGCAGCATCTGATTCCCCAGATATTGTGGCGATGGCTGAAGATAAAGAAGGGAACCTTTATTTCGGAACTAATCATAACGGTATTATCAAATATGACGGTGATTCCTCATTCATACTACCCCATGAAGATGAAGAAGTTAGTGAATCAATAACGTCTATGACAAGCACGTCAGGTGGATATATATTAGCAGGGACATTCTCGGGTGCTATGATTATACATGATGATGTCGTAATGAAAATCCCATTTCTAGAAGGGACAAGAGTCAATGACATGTTGACTGATCAAGATGGAAATATTCTCTTTGGTACTGACCTAGGCTTGTATCGAATGAACTTGCCAAAAAATATTTATGAAAAACTACTTGAAGGTCAAAAACTTCCTGCGCGAGAAATAAACAGTATTGATATTGATCATGAAGGGAGTGTCTGGTTAGGGATGGAAAAAGGTGGCGTCATTCAACTAAAAATGGGCAAAGCAAAAAGTATGACTACTAATGATGGTTTATCTCTAAACAGAACCAACATCATCACGCAAAAAGGGGATAATGAATATTGGGTTGGTTCGGATAATGGTGATGTTGACATTGTTAATATTGATAAAAACACTGTAAAACCTCTCAAGACCAAAGCCAATTTAAAAAATAGAGGTATCCAAGACATCTTATTTGAAGGCGATAATTCTTGGATAGCCTCATATAATGGCCTACTTAAATTAACAGGAGGTAGGGAAAAAAACTATACAGAAAAAGACGGACTGTCTTCAAGACTGATTCGAAAAGTAATAAAAGATAAGAAGGGTAATTTGATTATTGCCACACGATCAGGTGGGGTGAATATTATGGCCCCAAACGGTGTAATAACAGTCTACGACACAAAGGCTGGATTGAAGTCAGACTATATTCTCAGTCTTCTAGAAGTCGGGGCAGACATCTATGCTGGAACCAATAGAGGTGGTGTAGCCATAATTCATGAAAATGGAGATATTGAAACACTGGATGACTATGGTGATCAGATCTCTGAAGTCGTGAATTTCAATCTAAGGAGTGATCGCAATGATAGAATTTGGGTAGCCACTAGTAGTGGTCTTTTCTTTATAAATGACAATAAAATCAATAAGGTGATTCTAGAAAGTTCATTAATAGCACAAGCTTTCTTCGATATCATACATGACAATCTTGGTAATTATTGGCTATCCACATCTACCGGTGTCGTACAACTTCTGGAAAAAGATGTTACTGCCTTTATAAACGGTGAAGCGCCCTACGTCAATTATAAAATCTACACGGATAAAGATGGCCTACCCACAAGCGAGTGTACCGCTGCTTCTGAAATGCTATTTGGTTCTCATAATAAATTGTGGGTACCTACTAACAATGGTGTGGCCATCATAGATCCTTCCAATATCAAACTTAATAAGATCAAGCCACCTACATATATCACTAAACTTATCGTAGATAATGAGAAAATGGATCTTTTCTCAAATAATATTTTGCATATTCCTCCAGGGAAAATAAGGTACACTATTGGATTCACCGCACTAAGTTATATCGCTCCCGAAAATGTTTCCTTTGAGTATAAACTTGAAGGTTTTGACAAATCGTGGAACACTGCCCAGGGCATTCAGCGTGAAATTGAATACACCAATATCTCACCGGGAACTTATGCATTTCGCGTAAAAGCGGCAAATAATGATGGTTTTTCCAATGAAGAAGAAGCTACCTTAACCTTTATTATAGAACCATTCATTTATCAGACAGTGTGGTTCTATTTAGTTCTTGTGATAGTTTTCACTCTCAGTTTTTTCTTGATATACAAGTGGCGAGTGAATAACATAACCAAAACCAATACAGAACTCAAGAAATTAAATAATGAACTTGACAGTTTTGTCTATAGCACCTCACATGACCTCAGGGCTCCATTAGCTTCTATCCTTGGACTATTAGGTGTTGCCAAATTAGAAAATGACTTCTCGAAGCTGAACCAATATCTAAGTATGATAGAATCCAGTGTTGTCAAGCTTGACGATTTCATCAGTGATATTATCAACTACTCGAGAAACTCTCGGTTAGAAGTTGAGATAGAGGATTTCAATATTAAAGAACTGACTGAAGAAATCTTGGCTGACCTGCAATATCTAGATCCACAAAACCACATTAAAAAAGAGGTGATCTTGGAAGGGAACAAAATCATCAAGGCGGATATTCAACGTATCAGGATAGTCTTGAATAATTTAATATCAAATTCCTTAAAATACTTTGATGAAGATAAGCCCTCTCGCTCTTTAACTATTTTCTTGAATCAAAGTAAGGAGGACATTTCAATAGTTGTGGAAGATAATGGTATTGGTATAGCTCAGGATCAAATCGATCAAATCTTCAATATGTTCCACAGAGCTACTGAGACGAGTAAAGGGTCTGGTATTGGACTTTATATTGTCCAAGAGACTGTAACCAAACTCAATGGTAGTATATCCGTATCATCTACATTCTGGATGGGAACTCGGTTTGAAGTAAGTATTCCTAAATAGAATGACTATCACAGCCCAGAAAGATTAGAGGGTAGACTAAGACTACTGAGCTACGAATACGAAATCGCTCCCTTTCTCATCACTACCAAACTCACCAAATCTAGGTGTCGTTTTCAAGCGTTCCATAAACAGTTTGATTTCATCTAGGATCAAAATCCTATCTGGTCCCCCATTGGTCTTAAGCGCTTCTAAAAATCCAGCTGCAAAAGGAGAGTGATGTCCACGGACGCCATCAGACACATATTCCTTACCGCCTGATGTCAAATACTTTCGTGTCTTTTTTGACAGCTTCTTCACAAGGTATTCTTGATCGTTGGTCTCTTCATATGCTGCTGCCCGCGATGAAGCCAATACTGGATCGAATGTCCCGCCAAAGCAAACATCCATCGCCAAGAATATGTGCTCACATGGGATATTGTCAATGTTACTACGGATTCTATTGTGTGAAATGTAAGTGTTCTTACTAACATCATTTCTAATCGAATTTCTCGCCACTACAAATCCTTCCCCAAACACATCATCATACACGCCATGCCCTGCAAAGAATATAAACAATTGGTCTTGTGGTTTGTATTTTCGTTGCGCTAGTTCTCTCATTTTAGTCATTACTTCATTTTGCTCAGCATCTTTTACTATCTCTACTATAAACCCAAATCGCTCCTCAAGTTCTTTAGCAATAGCATCTGCATCAAAAATTGGATTTACCAAATCGCTCCAGTTATCAAACTTATTCGTTGCAAATAAAATCGCATAATCCTTGCGGTCAGCCATAACAGCATCAGTCAAGGCATCCATTCCAACGCGTATACTTCTATAATCCTTCACTATACCACCATCTTCACTTTCAGCCACCACCTCTATCCAGTTTTCACCATCTGAGACACGCATTGACAAGTCAATGTTAACATTGAATTTATCGTCCATGTCAGCCGTCCGTGACCCGAGGGCCTCCAGCTCCTTACCTCTCTTCACTGATACAATGACACTTTTCAAAGGTCGACTTGAAGCAACTGTCGCCTTGATTTGAATCCGATTTTCCTGTGTATTGGTGAATTCTAATCTCGGAAATATCCACTCTATTGATGGCAGTGATGTGTTGATAGCGGTATTTCTAAAGTTTAAGACTATCTCATTAGTCTTATCAGCTACGATTTGTGCCTGCCCATAGAATGTGGACGCGACAAACAGAATAATTAATATCTTTTTCATGGCATTATTTGTTAATCACCACCTTCTTATAAATAGGCTTGATGGTGGAATTTTGAATTGACAAACGGTATAAATAAACTCCGTTCTTAATTTCTTCTAAATCATTGAGTTCTGTAGTGAATGAATAAACCCCTGGCACAAAATTACCAGAAACTATTGTACCCACTTGCTGACCCCGCAGGTCATATATACTTAATTCCATTGTATAGTCTTCCTTACCTTGAGGTAGTAAGACTGACACAGTAGACATATCCTTAGTTGGGTTAGGATATGGATCACCCATAGTCAGCGTATATGGAATAGGAAGTACTGAAACATCTTTACTCAAATGCACTGAAAATTGATGACTTGAAGACATACTGAATGTATAACTACTCGTGCTATTCATATTAATAAGATGTCCCGATTCTTCATCTATCAACCACAGCTGTTTGGTTGTATTCTGTATTGATTCATTGTCCCATTCAATTGTTGTCTGGCCATCAACATAGTTAGATACTAGCTCAAACAACCAGCTACTCTCCTCACTAGTAGGCACTATGTCCTTAGAGAACCACGGGAAGAAATAGTCTTCATGATTGGTCGTCATTTCCAAGTAATTGAAAAATCGAGGAAGGGCAGTTCTATCAAATTTATCTTTCGAAAGACTTGCCTCAGGGTGCATTCCCACAGCAGCGACTTCATGTCTTTGCTGATTGTCGTTCACAAATAGATCAAGTATCCATTGTTCTCCATCGATATCAGAATCAGTGACGTCATTCGATTCATATCGACCACCAGTCTTATCCTCTGAAGAGGAAACTTCTACAGTAACTGCGGCATCAGACCAGACAAATCCTGCCCCAAAAGATGACAGTACATCACTTTGCACAAAGTTTTGATTGTCAGCATCGAATTGTATCAATGGCTCAACAGTACCAGTTACGCCATTGGAATTCCTCACATTGTTCCAACTAATATTGAGGTTATATGGATTGCCGACCTGATTCCATCCTTGTCGTAAATCAATACTATATGGATCTTCGGTATTAACGACAGCATTGTTAAATTTGATGTCGACAACTTGTGGAGAGTTGAACCAATATCCCTTGCCAAGTTCAATTTTACTGAGTCCTGACCCTGCATCTACATATTTCGTGCCATCATAGTGCATCATCCTCCATTCGGATTTATATTCAAATGGCCCCATCTCATCAAATACGGTGGTGATCAAATTGTCTTCTAGCACATAAGGAATTGAAAACATTTGCCATTTCTCACCGAGACTCTTGAGTGGTACTTCGGAATCTATATCTGAAATGTATACAGAATGTACATCACTTGCTAAAGTAATATCTCCATCTATCACTTCTATCTGAAAGGTGAATCCGATATCATCAAACATGCTTCTGCTCGCATTGAAGAGATAACCATTATTATCGAAAATCATCCTTTCAATGTATGTGTCATCTGAAGCTCCTTTATATTTGAGGTTGACATCAAACTCATTGGTGCCTCCTGTAACTTTAAAAGTAATAGGAAGCGCATCAAAGCCGCTTTGGCTCACTAGCTCTTCAAATATCAAATCTCTAATCAATAATGGTTGCTCTACAAAAATTACCTCAGAATTTGAAGAACTACCTGAAACATTATTTGCTCTTAATCTATACCAGAAAGACACCCCTTCAGGCAAATCCACAAACTGAAAAGACAACGCTCCAAGAACAGTCTCCGTAAATTGGATAGTTTGAAAATTTGAATTATTTGAAACTTCGAGTGTATAATCAACATCTACTCCAGTAACAGCATCCCAATTAGCAGTGAAGGATGTCGTAGTTACAGATGATGCACTTCGTGTAATCGGAGTTGCTGGTAATGTTGTAAATACTTGAGTATCTGAGTAAGTGGATAATCCAGAATTGTTTTGTGATTGTACACGCACACTATAGATTACTCCCGGTTTGAGATCTTCAAAATCAATGTTATTGCTAGTAAGTACCTTGGGAGCATAACCTGATACGAATGAAGAAAAATCATTCTCACTCAATTCTACAGAATAAAATTCAGCTCCAGTTACAGCGTTCCAATTAAGTCGAGCACTAGTTTGGCCGAGATTGCTTATTGCCATATCCTGAGGTGTGCCGGACACTGTTAAGACAGCGACTTTATCAGAGTATGATGAAAAACCTGTCTCGTTTCTGGCCCTAATTCTGAATCGATATTCAGTTGCTTCCTGCAATCCAGATACCTCACCTTCTTCGTCAATCCCGAAGTTAAACACTTCTACATTTTCTCCATTGCTTACTTCCACTTCATAGTCCAGCGCACTATCAACATTCTCCCAAAAAAGTATGACTTTCTGTTGCTCAATTTCATATTCATCAAATGAAGGAGCCTCAGGTAAAGTAAGGAAAGTGACAATTTCGGAGTCTGAAGAGACTCCAGATTCATTTTCTGAACGCAATCTCACCCAATAATCAGTACCCGGATCTAATCCCACAACACTTTCTGTCAGACTAGACACTCCGCGATCATCATAACCGCCTACATAGGTGTCAAAAAAATCGTCTTTAGCAACATCTAAGGCATACTGCTCTGCTCCTTTGGCCGCTTGCCACGAAACTACCGCGCCATCAGAACTGATTTCTGTAATATCCGAAATCTCTGCTGCCGGGGCAATTGTAACCACTGTTACTATTTCTGAAAACAAAGATGAGCCAGTATCATTAATAGCTCTAATTCTGAAACTATATGAGGTACCATCCAAAAGTCCAAATATGTCTCCACTGTTTGCATCCCCAGCAAAATTATGAAATTCTGTTTGGTCTTCTTGCTTAGTTTCTATTTCGTAGCTCAATGCACTTTTCACACTTCCCCAAAACAGCGTTACCCCTTGCTCCTCACCCAATATGAACTCGATTGTTGGAGCTTCTGGTAAAGTAAGGAAAGTAATAACTTCGGAGTCTGTAGAGACTCCAGATTCATTTTCTGAACGCAATCTCACCCAATAATCAGTACCTGGATCTAAACCCACAACACTTTCTGTCAGACTAGACACTCCGCGATCATCATAACCACCCACATAGACGCTGAAAAAATCGTCTTCAGCAACATCTAAGCCATACTGTTCAGCACCTTTAGCTGCTTGCCAGGAAACTAAAGCACCATCAGCAGAGATTTCTGTAATACCCGAAATCTCTGCCGCTGGGGGAATTGTAACCACCGTTACTATTTCTGAAAACAAAGATGAGCCAGTATCATTAATGGCTCTAATTCTGAAGCTATATGAAGTACCATCCAAAAGTCCAGATATCTCTCCGTTACTTGCATCTCCAGCAAAGTTGTGAAATTCAGTTTGGTCCCCTTGTTTGGATTCTATTTCGTAACCCATTGCGCTTTTCACACTTCCCCAAAACAGTGTTACCCCTTGCTCTTCAACCAATATGAATTCGATGGCAGGAGTTTCTGGTAAAGTAAGAAAAGTAACAACATCGGAGTCTAAAGAGACTCCAGATTCATTTTCTGAACGCAATCTCACCCAGTAATCTGTACCTGGATCTAATCCCACAACGCTCTCTGCAAGACTAGACACGCCTCGATCATCATATCCCCCTACATAAACGGTGAAAAAATCGTCTTTCCCGACATCTAGGCCATATTGCTCTGCACCTTTGGCAGCATCCCAATAAATTACAGCGCCATCAGTACTGATCTCTGCCACCCCAGCTATTTCAGTATCAGGTGGCACTGTCGTAAATGAAATCGTATTTGAATAATATTCTGATATTCCAAAATCATTGACCGCACGAAGCCTTGCTTTATAGGTAGTTCCTGCTGCTAAATTTTCGGCTGTCAATAATTCCACATCAGTATCAAAAGTATAAACAGTACTAAAATTATCAGAAGACACTTCTACTTGATAAGAATTAGCAAAGTTGGGAAATGTCCAATCCAAGTCTGCAGTATTTTGCTCAATGTTAAAAGCATCAAAAAGGTCAGGCACCCCTGGAAGCGGATGAACATTAACAATCCAGAATTCCTCATCACCATTTTCAGCAACGATTGTATAAAATAGATAATTACCATCTTCAGAGAAATCAGCCGATGTAAAATCAGACTCAACCATATCTCCGTCTAAATAAATTTCTGCCTTATCAGAAATTGTGAATACGGGATACAATTTAGCCAAATTGGAATCGTTGGAAACAGTAATATCAACTGTTTGAGTTTCAATATTGATGGTTGCATCTCCAACTTGTTCAAATAAGCTAAATGAAGTAAAATCATTAGATGAAAACACATGTTCATACAATACCAACTTATTATCTATAAGCCAGGTGCAAATTATGTCTAAATCACCATCTGAATCAATGTCAACAGGAAATGTAGCATTGGGCTGATTAAATCTGCCGTGTGCAACCTCATTTCTGGTAAAATTGCCTAAGCCATCATTTATATGTGCTGAAAGTCCTCCCTCTCCAACTCCTCCATAATAATTTGCAACTAATAAGTCAGGGGAGCCATCTGCATTCAAATCGGCTGGGATAGTATTTGTAGGTTGAATAGCTGGTTGGACTGATTTCCTTTCAAAAGAACCATTACCAAGTGAACTAAACCAATATGAAGCAAAACTACCATTTGAAGAAATCACCAAATCATTATGACCATCATCATTAAAATCAGCCGTAGCCACGTTGCTAACAAGTGCGATCTCATCATCCAATATAAATCTTGGCCCAAACGAGCCACTACCTGTGTTGTAAAAGATATTGACAGAAGACACCGCCTTATCAGTACCAACAAAAGAATCAGAAGTCAATATATCCAAATCAGTATCTCCATCCATATCCGCAAGATGAATGTCCTGAATACGAGAAAATGGCTCACTATAAATTTCAATTGGCGTTATATCTATGACACCGCCAATATTTTCGTAAGACACTATTTTTTCATCAGCATATAGACTAGCCACTACATCCAAATCTCCATCATTATCAATATCTCCTAAATCAGATGCTTTCGAAAGGTTTGTTGCAATAATGTGAGGACTGAATATTCCATTTCCATCATTTTC
>JAWUWD010000098.1:0-9142 GCA_034112085.1 Cyclobacteriaceae bacterium | reverse complement strand
CTTTTATATTGCAAATGAAGCCTTTGCGGCAATATTCTTGATGACTTCCTGCTAACGTAAAATATTGATATTAGACATAGATTCCGGGAATTTGATCTTGTATAATAACCCATTCTTCCTTCAATTTTTGGAGCCGTTTGGTTGCTAGATCTGCTGCATTTTATACTAGTGGTACTGACAAATTAATACTATTATATTCATTTTCATAAAGTTTTTTGAGTTGCTTATCTGCTACGACATCAAACAATGGAGAAGCCACATCTTCAATCTGCTTACCTAGTTCAGGGTTGTATTTCCATGCTTTGATCGGAAGTATTTCTGCCATTTTATAATCTTCTAGTCCTCCACTTACTTTCTGATGATTGTGCAGCTGTCATAGTACTAGCAGTCATTTTAGTACTTCCAAGTATTTCGACAGCAAGTAGGGCTGCTAGATGTTCTATATCTTCGTTGGATTTGCTATTTAGGTCTTCTGGCGTGAAATGATTTGCTACGAAATTTGTGTCAAATGATCCGTCAATAAACAACTCATGTTGCATTACATATTTGCAAAATGGCATTGTGGTTTCTAATCCAACTATTTTGTACTCATCTATGGCTCGTACCATGCGATCGATAGCAACTTGCCTATTATCAGCAAAAGTGACCAATTTCGCTATCATTGGATCATAGTAGATTGGAATATCCATACCTTCTTCGAACCCGTCATCTACACGCACACCTTTGCCTTGTGGTCTGATATAGGTTTTGAGATTACCAATATCTGGCAAGAAATTATTCGAAGGATCTTCCGCATATACGCGACATTCGATCGCATGACCATTGATGCTTATGTCTTCTTGCTTAAAGCTTATTACTTGACCTTCAGCAATTTTTATTTGCTCTTTCACCAAGTCAATACCGGTGATTTCTTCAGTCACAGGATGCTCTACTTGAAGTCTAGTATTCATTTCTAGGAAGAAAAAATCTCTATTTTCATCCATAATAAATTCAACCGTTCCGGCTCCATAATAGTTACAAGCTTTGGCCACCTTGATGGCAGCTTCTCCCATTACTTTTCTTATCTCTGGAGTTAATGTAGGAGAGGGAGCCTCTTCAATAACCTTTTGGTGTCTCCGTTGGATAGAACATTCTCTATCAAACAGATGAAGAATATTTCCGTGTTGATCTCCTATGATTTGGAACTCAATGTGTTTTGGTGAAGTAATATATTTCTCAATAAAAACAGATCCATCTCCAAAGGAAGACTCTGCCTCACTGATAGCACGCTCCATTTGCTCTACAAATTCTTCTGGATGGTTAACTACGCGCATTCCTTTCCCACCTCCACCAGCACTGGCTTTTATGAGTATTGGATAACCAATTTTTAATGAGATCTCTTTGGCAGCTGCTATATCTGTGATGGCTTCTTCTGTACCCGGAACCATAGGAATGCCATAATGAGATACTGTGGCTTTGGCCGCAAGCTTACTTCCCATTACTTCAATTGCTTCAGGAGATGGTCCAATAAAAATCAATCCTGCTTCGGTGACTTTTTTACAGAAAGCGGCATTTTCTGAAAGAAAACCATACCCAGGATGTATGGCATCAACATTGAGGTCTTTACAGATCGCTATAATTTTATCACCTAGAAGGTAAGACTCCGCAGAAGGCGGTGGTCCAACGCATATAGCTTGATCAGCGTATCTGACATGCATAGCATTTCGATCAGCTTCACTATATATTGCTACAGTTTTGATACCCATTTCCTTTGCAGAACGGATCACTCGTACTGCTATTTCGCCACGGTTGGCAATAAGTATTTTATTGATTTTACCCATTGTTAATATTTTGTCAAAGTAGAGTCAATTTCATCTGCCCAGGCTAAAATTCCACCTTTGAGGTTGTATAAGTTGTCAAACCCATGTTGTTGTTCTAAAGCTTGAATCACATTACCGCTTCTAGCACCACTTCTACAATGTACGATCACTTTTTTATCTCTGTTAAATTTGTCAACATTGTCCATCACTTCTCCCATCGGGATCACTTCTCCACCCATCTCGGCTATTTCAACTTCGTGTTGCTCGCGGACATCTATTAGCTGATGATCTTCGTTTTGATCAATCATGTTTTTTAATTCTTGAACAGTAACTTCTTTCATCGTTTCGTTTTTTATTGAGTTGTCAATATTACAAAATTTCTCATAGTTGATCAGCTTCGAAATTGGCTTATTTGAAGCTGAAAATGTGATAGTGCTAGTATGCATACTTAATAAGTCGAAAATGAAGAGTTGATTAATTAATATATTGCCTATTCCGCAGATTATTTTTATAACTTCATTTGCTTGCAATGTTCCTATAATACCAGGAAGTACACCAACTACACCTGAATCATTACAATTTGGTGCTATTTCTTGACTTGGAGGGGTGGGGTATAGGTCTCTGTAATTACCACTTCTCCCTTTGCCAGTAGAAGAATTGAATATGGCGACTTGCCCTTCAAACTTATATATCGCTCCATAGACCAAAGTTTTATCCAGAATTACGCAACTATCATTGATCAAATATCTCGTTGGGAAATTGTCCGAACAATCGACAACAATATCATATTGTTTTAATATATCTAATGCGTTTTCAGAAGTAAGCTCAGTTTGATAAGCTGAAATTTTTATTTCAGGATTAAGTTTTTCTAAGTGTTCCTGTGCAACTATCACTTTGGGCAGACCAATATCTGCTGTAGTGAATAGTATTTGTCTTTGTAGGTTGGAGATATCTACAAGGTCATGATCCACTATTCCAATTTTACCAATACCAGCGGCAGCTAAATACTGAAGCGCTGGACAACCTAGCCCTCCCGCGCCAATGACCAATACCTTAGCCCCTTTAAGTTTCTCTTGTCCTTTGATGCCAATTTCCGGTAAGACCAAGTGACGGTTGTACCGAGTTAAATCTTGATCTGAAAGTAATGAGTTGGACATGTTGTCTTTAATGTTAAATCTAAGTTGATAGCAAATAGTAGGTCGGTTAACATCAAATGCAAGTCGCTAAACACTAACTTTCAAATACGACTAGCCAATTTTCTTCATAGCCATATTACCAACTGACTCACCAATCGATAGGGAAGAAGTAGCAGCTGGTGAAGGCGCATTAAGCACATTGATAGTGCGTTCATCTTCCAATATCAGAAAGTCATCAATCAATCCACCATTACGATCGCAAGCTTGCGCACGTACGCCAGCTCCACCTGTTGTGAGGTCACTTTCTTGTATCTCTGGGATTAGTTTCTGCAAAGCTTTTGTGAAGGCAGTTTTAGAAAATGAGCGGTACATTTCCCCCATGCCTGTTTTCCAGTATTTCATCGCTACCTTTTGAAAGCCAGGCCAGGCCAATGTTTCGGCAAGTTCTGGAATATTTATGTCTGACTTTTTATACCCTTCACGTTGGAATGCCAGTACTGCATTTGGACCAGCCTCTACACCACCTTTTGCCATACGGGTAAAATGTACTCCTAAGAATGGAAAGTTTGGATCTGGTACAGGATATATCAAGTCTTTTACAAGATATTCTTTCTCTGCTGTTAGTTTATAATACTCCCCTCTGAAAGGTATGATCTTCACATTGAGCTTCTCTTGAGTAAGCTTGGCTATCTTATCAGAGTAAAGCCCTGCACAGTTTATGATTAGTTTTCCTTGATACGTGGCATTATTGGTAACGACAGTGCTACTGGTTGCATTACTTGATATATCTACCACCTTAGTGCTTAGGAGTATTTCACCACCTGCTTTTTGGATCAGCTCAGCATACTTCTCAGATACCTTGATGTAGTCTACAATACCCGTTTGAGGAACATGAATTCCCGCAACTCCTTTTACATGAGGCTCGTATTCAGCAAGTTCCTCTTGTTTGAGCACTTTCATACCTTCAAGGCCATTCTGTTTGCCTCTTTCTAGAAGATTATTCATTAGAATTACCTCTTCTTTATTGGAGGCAACTACGATTTTCCCGCAAAGTTCGTAAGGGATATTATGCTCATCACAGAAGGTAATCATTTTGTGATAGCCATTGATACAATTGGTCGCTTTGAGACTTCCTGGCTTGTAGTAAAGTCCAGAATGAATCACTCCACTATTATTGCCAGTTTGGTGTTTGGCTATCCTATCTTCTTTCTCAATGACCAGTACCTTGAGTGATGGATTGACTTGCGTGATGTGTAAAGCTGTAGCGAGTCCTACGATTCCGCCACCGATGATGATGATGTCTTTTGTCACAGTTTTATTATAAGTATGGAGGATGCGAATTTAACGCAATTTAAAGATTAGACAGAATAATTATAGTTCTATTATCCTCCGATAGTGGTCATGGATTCAAATGAACTTTCTCTTGATTTTTCAGCTTCAAATCCATTTTTCGGACGCTTACTGAAAGCATTCAAAAACACTGTTTTTAGCTGTTCATTTGAAAGTCCTGCTCTTATTTTTTCCTTCAAGTCCAGAACACCACTATCATAAAGGCAATTTTTCAAGGTTCCTTTTGCGGTGATTCTGATGCGATTACAGTCGTGACAAAAGGTCCGACTGTATGCAGCGATCACACCGATATTTCCTTTATGTCCAGGGATATGATAGTTCTTAGAAGTTGAATGATTTGGAGTTGTAAGACCCTCAAGCGATGGATATGCTTCTTTGATATGAGTGATGATTTGTTTGTGATTCCACTTCGGGGTCTTGAATTCATGACTATTCCCATTGAATGGCATTTCTTCTATGAATCGTACGTCAACAGCATGATGCTTCGCTAACTCAATCATAGGTAGAATATCATCTGTATTCTGACCATCCATGACCACCATATTTATTTTTAGAGGAATATTGTGCTCAAGAAAAGAATGAAAAGATTCCATGACACGATCATATTCATCTCGGAATGTGATTTTTTTAAATTTATCTTTATCGGTAGTATCAAGGCTGAGGTTGACAGACTTAATGCCAATTTCCTTAAGCTTTGGGATGTAAGGAGCAGTCAATACACCGTTGGTAGTAATGTGTACTTCCTCAAGTTCTTTGATACCGCAGATTCGTTCAAGAAAATTGATCATATCCTTTTTGACAAATGGCTCACCTCCTGTGATACGAATTTTCCGGATACCCATGTTGACCAATAGATGAATGAGTCTTTCCATTTCTTCGTACGAGAGGATTTCTTCTCTAGGTAGAAATGTCATACCCTCATTGGGCATGCAGTAGAAACAGCGAAGATTACATCGATCGGTAACCGCTAGCCTTAGATAGGTGATGTGTCTACCGTGATTGTCAAAAAGAGTATTCTTGATTTCCATATTTCATTTAAAATTACGGTATTATCGGGCATAAAAAAACCCTGACCATGCAAGCATGTCAGGGTTTTTATTATTGTCAACTAATAATGCTTATTCAGCAATAATGTTGATTTTAATATCATGTTTCACTTCTCTGTGAAGATCAACTGTAGCTTTGTATTCACCGACTTGCTTGATAGATTCAAATTTAATTTTCTTTCTATCAACATCAAATCCTTTGACTTTTAATGCGTCTGCAACTTGCAATGAAGTGATTGCACCAAATATTTTACCACTGTCGCCAGCTTTAGTACCGATCTCTAGTACTAAGTCACCCATAGACTGTGCTAATGCTTGAGCATCATTCTTTAGTTTCTCAGCTTTGTGAGCAGCTTGCTTGATGTTTTCAGCAATCATCTTCTTGTTAGAATTGTTCGCGATGATAGCATACCCTTGAGGGATCAAGTAGTTTCTTCCGTAACCTGGCTTTACTTTGACAGTGTCATTTTTGTAGCCAAGTCCCTGTAAATCTTGTTTTAATATAATTTCCATTTCTCAAATACAGTTTAAGTTATTGACTATTTCAATGAATCTGTCACGTAAGGCAACAAAGCAATGTGTCTTGCTCTTTTTACTGCTTGAGCAACTTTCTTTTGGAATTTCAAGCTAGTACCTGTCAATCTTCTAGGTAATATTTTACCTTGCTCATTGACAAATTTCAACAAAAACTTTTCGTCTTTGTAATCAATATACTTGATACCGTTCTTCTTGAATCTACAGTACTTCTTTTGTACTTGATCTCTGTTGATAGGTTCGTTCATTAATGTCATGATGCTGCCTCCTCCTTAGTCTTTTTGTTGAATGCACCACCTTTTCTTCTCGTGTTGTAAACAACAGCGTGTTTATCAAGTGATACTGTTAAGAATCTCAATACTGTTTCGTCTCTTTTGAATTCTACTTCAAGTTTGTCGATAGTGTCAGGTGCCGCAGTATATTCAAATAAGTTGTAGAAACCTGTTGACTTGTGTTGAATTGGATAAGCCAATTTCCTCAAGCCCCAGTTCTCTTCATTGACCATTTCTGATTTGTTATCAGTTAAGATCTTTTTGAACCTAGCGACAGTATCCTTCATCTGCTCTTCAGACAAAACGGGATTTAAAATGAATACCGTCTCATAATTTTTCATGGACATCGTGTTTTAATTGTTTAAAAAATTTCGAAACGCAAAGATAGGTACATGTTTTGATAAATCAAACATGTAGTCTTGATTTGATATAGGTATTATTCTATGATCTCAGTTAGCTGCTGAAGTAACCTAGGTGTGGTGCTCATTTTATCTTTCAGTGCACCCATCAAATAGCTCGGAATGTTCTCGCCATTTTTTAACTTACCTTGTACATCCTTAAGCATATCTATTATTTCAGATCTATTATCTGATGTTTCCGAACTGTTTATAGCGTTTATTATTGTGGTGATTTGCTTGACTGAATTATTACGATTGGTTTTGATGTTTTGTGTTTTATTCATTGCAACTGTACGATCATTTATACACTGATTGTAGTCATCGATAATTTGATTCAGATCATTTTTACTATAAGCATTGCTGTCAAATTTCTCTTTGACAACTTCACAATCAGATAAAAATTGCCCAATATGTTTTCTAAATCCAATATTTGAAACCTCTTTTTGGCTACCCGACCTTTTTATAAGAATGGGTGTATCATAAGATGAATTAGAGTTCTCATCATCCGAGAATTTGTAATAACTCAAATAACCAGATTTTATCAATCTTGCCAATTGATATTGTTCTCGAATTTTGAGTGTGTGAAATTCTCCTTTCGAAGTGTCAACACTTTTGATCTGGTAAACTTTGAAGTTTGTTTTTTCCTTGCCATTTTTTACTGTGATTAACTGGCTGGAACCCTGAGAGTTTATGATTTTCACTTTACCATAGATAGTGTCGTTTTTTAAAGTGATCACATAATCTTGATCCTGAGCAGTAAGAATAATAGAAGTGAAAACTACAATAACAAATACTAATAAGTTTTTCATGGGAAATTCTCTTTTGAGATGTCAAAATTATTATTTTTTGATGCGTAACAAAACTATTCTTTTGCCTTTTTCTTCTTAGATAATCGACCTTAGCTTTAAGGGATTGATTGATGATCTATTCTAATTAACCATTAGCACTGCGAAATTTATCATCAGCCCATTTTTCTACTGCTTTCAATAGTTTTGGATTAGCACGAGGTACAAATTATTTTTTCTGTACTGCAACATCTTATGTTTACGCATGAGTTACTTTTTCAATGAGCTTAGGGTTAAATTTAAAAATGCCAAATATTTCACATCGAGTACATTCTCAATAATATATTTTGAATTCAACTTACGGTAGCTATTTTTGTGATGACTAACTAAATATAGAGAGAATGATCAAATACAACCCCAAATCGTGGATGGCCTTAATTTTCCATTCATACAGTAGGCAGACTCTTACTATGCTTATGCCTACTATTTTAGGGATAGCTGTTTATTCATTTGTTTTGATTTTTTTAATAGTTGATTATTTTAAGATAGAATTCCAAAGTACTACAGCAGTGCACTCACTTCTGGGCATAGTACTTGGCTTGTTCCTTGTATTTAGGACAAATTCGGCATATGACAGATGGTGGGAGGGAAGAAAGCAATGGGGTGCATTGGTTAACAATACTAGAAACCTGGCATTGAAAATGGGTGCTTTTTTACCTAAAGAGGATAAAGAGAACAGATCTTTTTTTGCGCAAATGATTCCTAATTTTGTATTTTCTTTAAAAGAACATCTTCGAGAAGGAGTAGTAATGGAAGAGATAGATGTGGTAGGTGAAGACTTTATGGAGGAATTTGAAGGAGTAGAACATATCCCTAATAAAATCTCTTTAATGCTTTATGATAAGGTGAACACACTCTACAAAGAAGGGGTGCTAACTAGCGATCATTTTTTCGTTTTGGATAAAGAACTTAAGTCTTTCTCAGATATCATGGGGGCTTGTGAACGCATCAAGAATACTCCGATACCCTATTCATATAGTATGTATATCAAAAAATTTATTTTCACATACATTCTCACTATGCCATTGGCTTTTATATATCCATTTCACTACTGGGCTATTCCTATGGTATTGATGGTTTTCTTTATGCTGATGACGATAGAGCTGATTGCTGAAGAGATAGAAGACCCTTTTGGCAAAGATGTCAATGACCTACCTTTGGATACATTAGCGAATAAAATAAAGGCTAATGTGAGGGAAATATTGCTTTAGGTCATTGGTGGTTGGTTTTTAGATTTATCTAAATGGTGGGTCATTAATGATGTAGATCCACTCTGTAGTGTGACTGAATAACGTTACACAGTTTCTATCTTTCTGGGCAAATTAAAAAATTAAATCTAACCGGAGCGCTAAGTGATCTTCTGACTAGTACCTTATAGGTAGCTTTAAAAGCAAAACAGAAAATCGTAAAAACTTTTATTGAAGATGCAAATAAGCCTAAGCTTAAAGAAGAAGAAATAAAATATTGATAAATGGACTTTTATAATTTTTTAATTGGACTGATGTTATTATTAATAGCGAGCATTTCCTTTATCCTTGGGCAAAGGCTACCTGAGGCTAAACATGATGAATTCTTGTCAAGAACAAGAGTTTATGTTTTATCTGCAACCCTTTTTTTAATAGTGAACCTGCTACATTTAACCGGACAGTAAGTTAAGCTCGTAAGTCTTAAATTTACTGATAATGAAAAGAGAAAGAAGACACTTCGATAGGGAGTTTAAAATGATGGCAGTCAATCTATGTTTGGCAGGTAAGCCTACCAA
>JAWUWD010000097.1:0-7098 GCA_034112085.1 Cyclobacteriaceae bacterium | reverse complement strand
GTTAGATAGGAAATATTTGAATAAATACACCTTCCTTGCTCCTCTAACGCTATTAACTACTCAAAACGGTTCTATTTTCATTGACCAATATCCGCCACTATGACAACCTGATGCAGACCCGCAATGCCCTCAAAGATGTGCTCAATGGTCTTGGTCAAAATGTGACAGGTGACTTCCTTGCGATGGACATCAGACAGTCACTTCACTATCTTGGTGAAATCACCGGTGAGATCACTACGGATGCCCCTTTGGATAATATCTTTAGTAAGTTCTGTATTGGTAAGTAGCTGCGTATAGTGTCCTTAATACTAGAGCAAATTGAAAATATAAGGTAATGTTGCATTAATAAACAACTGGAATATCGCAACAACCATTTACCTATTTTGTGTTAAATAATCGGAAAATTCATTCCAATAAAGAACGTATTCATGGTCATCATACGTTTTCATGATGTATCCTATACTATGAAAACGCGGAAACTCATAGATACTAACATCAATTACCTTATCTTTTTGCCCATTTGTCACAATAAATTCCTTACCTGTATTGATATCAATCAACTCCACTTCACCATTTAATTCTTCAGAAAGATTAACTTGATAAGAATTTCCTACATATAATGACTTTTGCTTTTCAAGATATCCCAACACCAATATTTCTACACTACTTAAATGTAATGTGCTATAGTAGATAGTATTCCCAGATTCACGCTCCATTAATTTCAGAAAGACGTCTTTATGCTTTCCATGTCTGCTGTTTACTTCAATAACCTCAACTACGTCCAAATATTTACCGACCAATGCAGAGTCATATGTACCTCCTTGTCCATTGTCATAGTAGCGTTTTTTATGATCTACTTCATGACTTGTATAAAATCCTTCATACCCATGCACTCTTCTGCTTATCAAGGGCAACATATAGAAGGTCTGTCCTACATATTGCGACCAATCTTTAGGCCTTAAACTATGATGAAGGCTGTCATAACTACTTTGTGAAGTAGCGACTGAAAGATTCCTTTTGTTTTGCTGTGATTTTCGTACATCATACTGCCCAAAGACCGTTCTTTGAGTAAAAAAACTAACTAGAACTATTAGAATAACGAGCACCTTTTTATTCATGATTGAAGGAGAATTAGTGATAATACAAATTATCAAGATGAAGGAATAATTCCTAATTAAACTCTATGGGTTCTTGTGAATCAATTTTATTTAAGGTCATAAATTAAGTTTCATCTTATGAGCAAAGATTTATTATACATTACAATATTAGCGAGGATAGTATGAAAATGACACATTGGGCAATACCTGCTCTAGAAAAAGAATCTTATAAAGACTCATTCTTATTAAGCAGGAATTCTAAATATCGTTCTTGCTGACTAGCAAATTAAGTAGTTGTATAGAATCCGATTCCAAGTTACTTATCATTAACTGAAGTGCATTTTCTACTTCATCTCTTTTCTGTCTATCCAAAACCTAAGAACCAATTTAATAGAACTCATAATTAAGTGACCAAGAAGTTGGCAGAGTTGCTTCATGCAAAACGTCCTTTGGAATTCCAAAATGGCAATCACGATTTCAAACCGAAAGAGAAAAGGATTGTAACACTCCTTTCCTATTATGAGTCATTGGCAGAGAAAAGGAAGGACTCTAGTCATACTTGTTATGTTAACTGGACATCTTCGTTGAAACATCTGAGATGGTTCTTTACCATTGACATAAAACTGACTCAAAATAGATACTGCATTTCTAAATAAATATAGAAGAATTCCTTTTATATTAGAATCTAGTTGAGTTACTGTAAGTAATATATACACAATTGCCCAAAGTGAATTGTTAAGGCAATTTAAAAAAGGAAGATGAATGATAAACCAACCTATCAAGAATTAGAGAATCAGATTGCTGAACTTAAAAAGCAAAATGAAATTTTAAGATTAAATGATTCACTTCAAAAAGAAGAAGATGAAGAAGGGAAATATTATTTCAGTACGATCCTAAATAACATTGGTGATCCGATATTTGTAAAGGATGACCAAAGTAGGTTACTCATTGTCAACGATGCTTTCTGTGAAACCTTCGGTCTTACAAGGACTACTATAATTGGGAAAACACTTGCTGAGGATGTTGCGCCTGATGAGCGAGAAAGCTTTTTGAAAATTGACAAGCAGGTAATACTTGATGGGGTAGAAAATATAAATGAAGAATCACTTACAGTACGGGGTGGTCTGATCCAAACAATTTCTACACGAAAGACACGGTTTATAAATTCAGACGGAAAAGTCTTTCTTGTCGGGGTAATTCGTGATATCACTGAACGCAAAATAGCAGAAGACAAAATATCAAAGTCTTTAGAAGAAAAGGAAGTACTCCTGCGCGAACTCTATCATCGCACAAAAAACAACATGCAATTTATTAGTTCGATGCTATCCATGCAATCCTCATTTACGAACAATAAAGAGGTCAAAAAGATTGTAAAAGAAACGAAAAGCAAGATTTTGGGAATGGCTCTGGTACATGAAAAACTGTATCAGACAAATGATTTAGCCTGGATTGACTTAAAAGATTATATCACCGACTTAGTTGACTTATTAAAAGGTAATTTACTTTCTAAATTCTCTAACTTAGAAATAGTTACCAAACTTGAAAATACACGAACAAACTTAGACGCGGCAATTCCATGTGGAATAATCATCAATGAATTATTTACAAATGCCTTAAAACATGGCTTTCCCAATAATAGAAAAGGGGTTATAAAAATTGAACTTATCAATAGTGGTGACGAAACATGTATTTCTGTCACTGATGATGGTGTTGGCATTCCTATGGAAGTCGATTTTAAGAATAGTAACTCCTCTGGTCTTAATCTTATAATTATGCTTACTGAACAGCAACTCGGAGGATCAATAACATTGGATACTGAAAGTGCTACTAAGTTTGTCTTGAAATTCAAGGAAACAATAAAAACAGATAGAACATAACGTGGACGAACTAATTTGTCCAGCATGGTATTTCGACATGAATGTTATTAATTTATCCACCAGCTTTCAGAAGGGAATTTCTTATTCACAAATTTCCTCATAAACAATGATGCAGGATTTTGTGAGTCTTTCGGTTTCAGACCAAACAGATTCTGGAATTTGCTGATCCCACTAATAATCACAAACTCTTTCTCCGAAATAGAATTAAACTTCATTTTCCAGTCCTTGAAAATTCTTTTGTCCAAATCGCCCTTCGCAACAACGATGGAATTTATATGTCTTTCGTCTTTGGCGATAGTAATAAATAGGTCATTGAGAGCAGTTTCCGCACCTTCAAGTACCTGAAAAAAACGGCCCTCTACATACAATAGCATTCCAGTGATTTGGTTTCCTGGATTGTTAACCTTGCTGGCTTTTAGAATATTATCAATGTCATTTTGACTAAGTGGTCTCGACTCGGTACTTACGTAAATCAAATAGCTGAGATTAGAAGACATTTTATCAGTTGGATTAATGACGTTCCTTAAGGTACCTAAAATTGATAAAACGTCAAAAATTTAGCTTGTGAAAGATTATCCGAACTGAAATTGTATTAATTCAAACTTCAGCCTGCGACACTAATCAGAGATAAAATTTACCAAATCATTTGTATTGAGTACTAGTACTTATTAACCCACTAATATTAAGAGTCCTCATCCCACAATCAGTAGAAAGAATAAGTAGGTAGAAATAGTATGAGTAGCCTTTCATACTTGATAACATCATAAATGAAGGCTAATACGAAGTAGGATCAACTCTTAATCATACTTAGCCTCAATATTTTTTATCCTGAAATAAAAGGAAGAAAAAAAGACACTCCGATGCTGTGCGAGTGGCATGGATTATCATTGCATCAAAATTCAAAATCATTCAATGAAAACTCTAAAAACACTAATGACATGAGAAAAATAAATATAACATTAGCCATAATAATAGCTTCGATCTTAACGAGCTGCTCGGTGATTCGCCAAGGAGAAATTGG
Source organism: Cyclobacteriaceae bacterium (assembly GCA_034112085.1). Taxonomy (GTDB): domain Bacteria; phylum Bacteroidota; class Bacteroidia; order Cytophagales; family Cyclobacteriaceae; genus JAWUWD01. The sequence continues at coordinate 3,103 of JAWUWD010000097.1, read as the reverse complement.
CGTGAAGCGTAGAATTGGAAAGCTAGATCAGCAAATCATTCCACCTGGATCAGTAGGTTATAATCCGTTTGTCACGACAATTATTAAGATGCCTATTCGAACCATGAATATGGAGATTAGTACAAACCTTCCTTCTAAAGAAGGACTTAATGTCACAGCAGTGATTTCAATTCTTTATAGGATCGTTCCTCAGCAGGCGCCATTAATTATTGAGACCATAGGCATCGGTAATGAACGAGCTGTCATTAGTAGTGTATTTCGATCTTCGGCAGCAGATGTATGCTCACGTTTCTTCGCCAAGGACATGCACTCTTCCAAACGTGCCGAAATAGAGAGAGAAATCACCACTCAAATGGCGACTGTACTAGCGAAACGTGGCTTTGAAATAGAAGCTGTATTGATGAAGAATATATCACTTCCTCAAGGCCTCGCGCGTGCTGTTGAAGAAAAACTAGAGGCCGAGCAAATTGCCCAAAGAATGGAATTCCTCTTGGATAGAGAGAAGCTCGAGGCACAACGAAAAATCATTGAAGCTAAAGGTATTCGAGATGCGCAGCTAATTATTTCTGAAGGACTTACTGACAAGATCATACAAAGGCAAAGTATTGAAGCCTTTCGTGAACTAAGCAAGTCTCCGAATACAAAGATCATCATGACAAATGGTGAATCTCCGATGTTGATTGATCCTAGTAATTAATGTGTAAATACATTGCCTATTAATCTATAGAGAATCTCCTGTCCGAACAGTGTTCAGACGGGAGGTTCTATTTAGTGGAAGTGCACCTATTAATAATAAGTGATTGACAAATCACCAGGATCAATCGGTAATTCATTCAGTTTGAATGACACTTTTTATTACTAAATAACCAATGAAAAATCTTCACTCCAGTCTTATCAGAGTAGAAGACATTATCATTGCATCAGAATAAAATAGAATTTTTTAATCACTCATAAAACTAATATTTATCAAATGAGAATACTGCTTCTACTAACCGCCCTTTTCTTTATTGACTTCTCAGCTATGAGTCAAAATACTCCTACCAATTATACAGATTTGACTGAGGCAATGCAAAACCCTGATGCTGTAGAAGTGCTTTTGTTGAACGCAAAAGGGTTGACGAGTTTTCCTGACCAAATATTCAAATTCAAAAATCTAACATATTTGGAACTAGAAAATAATCAAATTACCGTTCTTCCTGAAAATATAGGGGCATTAACGAATCTGTTTCATCTCAACCTGTCAGGAAACAAACTATCAAAGTTACCCGATAGCTTTTCAAACCTAAAGTCATTGCGTAATCTTTACCTGCACTACGAAGCAACAGATAAGCTTGAAAAGGATTTCTCCTTACTTTCAAAATTGCCCCTACTTAGTAAATTAGAAATCAGTGGAAGCAACATTGATTACCTCCCGACTACTGTAGGTTTGCTCCAAAATTTGGAATACTTTGAATTGCTTAATAGTCATATTGAAGAACTCCCAACTGAATTTTCTAAGCTGAAGAACCTTCAAGTTCTATACATAAACAATGATGATATATTTGATCTTAAGAAAAATATTGATGTATTGAGCCAGCTTCCAAACTTATCTGAATTACATCTTGAAGGAGATTATTTTACGAAAATTCCTTCAGAAATAAATAAACTGCAATCTATTGAATATCTTTTTCTCAATAATAACAAATTGAAGGAGCTGCCTACAGAAATAAATGAGCTTAAGAATTTAAAATATATGGATATCAGCAATAATGAGATCCCAAGTTATTTGCTTCATAGGTATCGTGAAACCCTCGCACCAACAATAAGGATTAGGTTTAACTAAAATTCTATACTGCCTATCCATTTAGATATAGATAAGCATATGCCCACCAAAGTAAAAATGAGATACAGACAATTTACATGGATGAAAAAAGAACTTTTTATTATCAAATAACCAATGAAAAATGTTGTACTCCGAGGTTATCCGAGTAGAACGAAGTATTCTTGCATCAGAACAAAAAAGAATTTTTCAAACACTCATAAAACTAATATTGATCACATGAGAATACTGCTTCTACTAACCGCCCTTTACTTTATTAACTTCTCTGCGATAGGTCAAGACATCCCAACCAATTATACAGATTTGGCTGAGGCAATGCAACATCCTGATGAAGTTGAGTCACTCGTATTGAACGGAAAAGGACTAAGTGCATTCCCTCAAGAAATATTCAAATTTAAAAACTTGAAATATCTCGAGTTGGTCGATAATCAAATCACGAGCCTTCCCGTCAATATGGGAGAATTGTCCAATTTGTCGTATCTCAATCTATCAGGAAATAAAATATCGAGATTGCCAGACAGTTTTTCTAAACTACAACTATTGCATGATCTTTACTTAGATTATCAAATTCCGCTAAACCTGAAAAAAGATTTCACCCTGCTTTCAAAATTGCCGGAACTCCATCTTCTGAAGATTAGCGGTGAAGACATTAATAGTCTTCCTGCTGAAGTGGGCTCTCTTCAAGGTCTTGAGTATTTCGCCTTGTCTAATAGTCAAATTGAGATCCTTCCAAATGAGTTTAATAAATTGAATAAGCTTCAATTTTTGTATTTGAATAATGATGAAAAATTGGATCTTAAACGAAATATTGATGTACTGAGTAAGCTTCCAAGCTTAGTCGAACTTCATCTTGAAGGAGATCATTTTAAGGAAATTCCATCGAACATAGGTAAACTTCAATCTATAGAGTATCTTTTCCTTAACAACAATGATCTAAAAGAGCTCCCGCCAGAAATCAATAAAATGGATAATTTGAAGTATCTAGATATCAGAAACAACGAAATTCCAAATCTCCTCTTCAATCAGTATCACGAACAATTATCCCCAATGATCAGGATCAGATTGAATTGAATTGATGAATTGATCAACGATCTACAATAGAAAATCTCTCACGAGTATGATCGAGTATACATGTATAAGAGGTGAGAGAAAGAAGCCCGATCCTAAAGGAAATGGAAGATTACGGAGAGATTAAAATTATGGGTGCCGTCTATGATATGGACTCTGGAGAAGTCTCATTTCTTGGAAACTAACCGTTTCCTTATTTTAAGAGAAATATAAAAG
>JAWUWD010000096.1:0-10775 GCA_034112085.1 Cyclobacteriaceae bacterium | reverse complement strand
TGAGAAGAAAATTGAAAAAGCCCACTCTTCTAACCCTTAAACTAGAATTACAAATCCAAGCCCAACCTATTTATAAAGACTGCGTTTAGGACTTTTATATTTTAATTACTTTTAGGACTTAAATAGATTCTGCCATGACAGCATCTCTTTCTAATCGACAAGTATCAAATAAGTAATATGGGTAAATATTCAATTGGTGAATTTGAAGAAGTAGTGCTGCTAACCGTAGCCGTACTCTATGAGAACGCATATGGCATTTCAATCAAGGAAGAGATAGAATCCAAACTCAACAGAAAAGTCAGTGTAGGAGCTATGCGAACAGCTCTTAGTAGACTTGAAAAAAAGGGTTACTTAAACTCAGAATTTGGAGAAGCCACTGCTGAGCGTGGAGGCAAGCGCAAGCGATACTTCAAAGTCACAAGATCTGGTAAGGAAGCACTAGAGCAAGTAATGGAAACGAGACAGAAACTGTGGACGGCTATCCCTTCCACTGCTTTTGAATTTGACTTTACATGAAAAACAACTCGAACTCTCTTCCTTGGATCCCACTTCAATTATTGAGGTGGTTTTGTAATCCCGATCTTATAGAAGATGTGGAAGGTGACTTGCTAGAACTGTACAAAGACCAACATCAAAAAACCAAAATAACGGCTAAACTCAATATCTGGAAAGAAGTGCTTTTGCTTTTTCGGCCAGGTATAGTCAGAAACTTTCAACCCTTTAACAACAAAATCAACTACGCTATGCTATCAAATTATCTAAAAATCGCCCGCAGAAACGCCATGATGTACAAAGGCTATACGCTGCTGAACTTATTAGGCCTAATCACTGGTATCACTTCCAGCTTATTGATTCTACTTTGGGTCAATGATGAAGTGAGCAAAGATAAATTTCATTCAAATGGTGAAAGCACCTATGAGCTCTTCAGAAACATGAAGCAGTCCGATGGTAACTATATTACTACTGAGACTGTTCCTAAACCTGCCGCAGACTTGATCAAAGCAGAATACCCTGAAGTTGATGAAGTAGTTCTCTTAAGTAGATCTATGGGGGTGACTTTAGGAATCGGTGATAAAGCCTCAGAGCAAGATGGTCGATTTGCAACTCCATCTTTTCTAAAAGTGTTTTCATTTCCACTGATTCTCGGAGATCAACAAACAGCACTTCAAGATCCCTCAGGAATCTTATTATCAAAGAGTTTTGCTCAAAGTTATTTTGGGGATGTACTCACTTCCAATATTATTGGGAATACCATTCTACTGGATGGTGAAGACGAGGCAAAAGTGGTTGGCATTTTTGAAGATCCAGGAGATGAATCATCTTTAGATTTTGATTGGCTGCTTCCTGCTCAATCTTTTATCTCTCGCAATGAATGGGTAGACGATTGGGGAAATGGTAGTTTCAATGTTTACCTCACCATCAAAGACCCAACTCAGGTAGCAGTAGTCGCAGATCGCGTGTTTAATGAGATCATCGACCATACGAAAGGTTCCTCAAATGCCGGAGATGAAACACTCATTCTCCATAAATTCCAAGACTACTATCTCTATTCAAACTTTGACAATGGGATAGTAAACGGAGGACGCATTGAATACGTGAGAATTATGGCGGTAGTTTGCCTAGCACTTTTGTTGATTGCCTGTATCAATTTCATGAACCTCACTACCGCCCGTTCAGATCGTAGATCAAAAGAAATAGGGTTAAGAAAAGTAATGGGCGCGCATAAGAATTCCATTGCCTACCAGTTTTTCACAGAGGCGTTTCTTTTTTCTCTCGTAACAGTCATCATTTCCGTAGGTCTGGTCCTCCTCCTCCTACCCTCTTTCAATCAGCTGGTAGATAAAAACTTGATGGTTGATTTCCTTAGTACAGATAGCTGGATAGCTATCCTAGGGTTAGTCTTAGGGATCACCCTTATATCAGGCAGCTATCCTGCAATCATATTACCGGCTACAGGCATTATTCAGTCGCTCAAAGGTGGCGCTCAGAAAAAAAGTGGCTCAAGTAATATTAGAAAAGCATTGGTTGTTTTTCAGTTTGCCATATCAACACTGCTCATTATTGGCACTTCGGTGATCTACCAACAGCTAGACTATGCGTTGAATAAAGACTTGGGATTAGATAAAGAAAACTTATTAGATGTAAGGTTGAATATAGATTCCTTGGAGCAATTGACTGCCTACAAAATAGAGCTCATGAAGATCGCTCAGGTAACAGCCGTGTCCGCTACCTCAGGGAATCCACTCTCCTACGGACGATCCACTAGCTCTGCAGATTGGGAAGGAAAAGATCCCACGCAAGGTTATGAAGTCAACATCATACTAACGGATGAGGATTTCATAGCGACAATGGGCATGGAAATGCAGCAAGGAAGAGCCTTCGCAAAAGAATTTAACGATAGCAAAAATTTTATTATCAATGAAGTGGCTGCTGAGATGATGGGGTTTTCTGACGCAATAGGAAAGCGACTTTCGTTTTGGGGAATCGAGGGTGAGATTATCGGTGTGGTGAAAAATTTTCATATGCAAAATCTCCATGAATCTATCGCTCCGCTCATCATCAGCTGTGTTGATCCTTCCCGGTCTTCGAGCATCATGATTCGCTTGGAAGGTGATATCAGTCAAGGCATAAACGAAATCGAGGATTTAACGAAGAGATTATACCCTGCCAATGAGTTTCAATATCGATTCTCAGATGAAGCATTAGAAAAGAGTTACCAAGGTGAGCAAACCGCCAGCATGCTCGTGAATATCTTCACTGGAATATCTATTCTGATTTCTTGTCTTGGCTTGTTCGGTCTTTCAGCGTTTACTGCAGAACAGCGATCAAAGGAAATAGGCGTAAGAAAAGTACTCGGCTCTAGCGTAATACAAATCATATTTATGCTATCTAAAGAATATGCTAAACTCATATTCATAGCTTTCTTACTGTCCATTCCTTTCGGTTATTATCTCATGCAAGACTGGCTCAATAACTTTGAGTACAGAACGGTACTCAAACCTCAAGTCTTTCTATTGGCGGGGATCATTAGCTTATTGATTGGAGCGCTCACGATTAGCTTTAAATCTTATCAGGCAGCCGCTGCTAATCCTGTTCAATCATTGAAAAATGAATAGCAGGGTTCGCAATCAAACCAACACAAATATAGCAGGAATAGGGATTTAGGATATGGCAGGTGTGATTTTCACGCCTGCCATATCTCTATAGTGCCCGTCAATCAAACCACCACCTATCTCCTCCTCCACTTCACTAATATCACTAACCTCGATCAGAGTCACTTGCAAAGGACACTGAGCATTGAAGAAGTAAGCGTAAATAACCTCCTAGATTCTTCCACATAACTGTGAATAGGGCGAAGTCAAGAGTCATGTAGAAGCACTAAGTAGATTTATAATAATAACTTAACAGTCAAATGATAACCTTCTTAGAAATAGAGGTTATTTTTACCTCAGAATCATTTCAAAGAAATCAGAATGCAAATAAAATTCATCAAGGTCATATTAGCGGTTTTCCTAATTACTCAATTTGCCTGTACTACTCAAGACACCCCTACCTCAGAAGTCAATACCCCAAAAAATGTAATCCTGCTCATTGCTGATGGCACAGGACTATCACAGATCTCTTCTGCTTTCTATTTCAAAGATACTGCTCCGAATTATGAGCGATTCAAGCATATGGGATTGATCAAAACCTCTTCTTCGAGACAAAAGATAACAGATTCCGCTGCAGGCGCTACTGCCTTTGCCAGTGGAGTGAAGACCTACAATGGGGCCATTGGAGTAGCTGATGACTCTACTTCTGTCGAAAACTTGGTAGAGATTATTTCTTCTAGAAATATCAAAAGTGGACTGATTGCTACTTCTTCTATCACCCACGCTACGCCAGCTAGTTTTTATGCACATGCAGTGAGTAGAAGTCTTACAGAAGATATCGCCTTAGAAATGGTGAAATCAGAAGTGGATTTCTTTGCCGGTGGTGGAAAACGCTATTTTGATCAACGAAAAGATGGAAGAAACTTACTCGGTGAGCTCAAAGAAAAAAACTTCCACATCGATACGACTGCACTTAGCAACTTCTCTGACATCAGCTCTAGTGAGAAAGTAGCCTACTTATTGGCTGAAAATGAAATGCCTCCTGTTTCAGAAGGCAGAGGAGATTTTCTGACAGAGGCCACCAAATTGGGGACGCAGTTCCTTGGTAAGGATAGTGCTGATTTTTTCATGATGGTCGAAGGTTCCCAGATAGACTGGGGTGGCCATGACAATGATGGCGCTTATTTGGTGTCAGAACTGATTGACTTTGATGATGCCATCGGTGCAGCCTTGGATTATGCAGAGCAAGATGGAAATACATTGGTCATTGTCACGGCTGATCACGAAACAGGTGGATTTACGCTGTCTTCAAAAACAGTCGAAAAGGAAGATGGATCGAGTTATAGCGATTACAATCAGCTTGAGATGACCTTCTCAACAGATGGACATTCTGCTACATTGATTCCTGTATTCGCCTATGGACCGGGTGCCGAGGAGTTTGCTGGCATCTATGAAAACACAGAAATCTTCGATAAGATATTGCGCATTACCCAATGGAATAAGGAAGAAAGTTCTGTAAACAAAAAGTAGGTATCTCCACTGGCCATAGGCTTTTAGTTTAGCAATCCAGCGACCAGTATAAAAAGTAATGCCTTGAAATTGTATGAATAGTTGCCGTTTGAAAATAATGCGCAGTTGATCTTAGCCAGAGAAGCGTGAGTTGAAGCGGTAATAACAAATCACATTACAGACTCATCTGCATCAACCCTTCTTTAACACATGGATTTTGTGGTCAGTGTCGAGATCTAAAGCCATCAGTGATATTACTCAGTTTGAAAAGAGCCTGTTGACCTATAAAAAGATTAGGTAATGAGTTTTTGTCACATAAATTTTTCCATCACTTCCTTTTTCAACCGAACGCTTATTGGAATTTTATAATCGGCAATGATCACTTGGTTACCGATGACTTGATTTACTTCCATTTTTGACACAATAAAAGATTTATGTGTTTGAATAAAATTGGAGTTGGACAGATTTTCTTTTAAATCTTTCAATGTTGAATGCGTGATAATGGTTTCATCTCTTGTGATGATTTTGACATAATTCTGCATCGCCTCTAAAAACAGTATGTCATTAACCAAAACCTTTTTCAAGGATTGGTCACTTTTCACAAAGAACATCTTCTCTTTTTCTAAAGTATTGGTTAGCCGATGAACTTTATTCACTGCTTGCAAAAAACGACCAAAAGAAATAGGCTTCACCAAATAGTCAACCACTTCATATGAATAGCTTTCCAACGCATGTTCAACATAAGCAGTCGTCATTATGACCAATGGAGATTTTTTCAATGTTTTCAACCAGTCTAACCCAGAAAGAACTGGCATATTGATATCCAGAAAAACCAAATCAATTTCATGATGCTGTAAATAGTCATTGGCTTGTAATGCATCTTTGCACAACGCAACAATATTGATGAATGAAATATCATTGCAGTAATCCTGCAAGCCCTGCCTTGCGAGAGGTTCATCATCTATAATTAAACAATTGAGTTGTTTCATTTTCCTTACTCATTTGGGTTGCTCAACGATCCCATATTTGCTTCTAATAAGCTAATGTAAATTCCACTATATATTCAATGTCAAACACACCGAAAATATACCATTTTTAGTATCGATTTCTAATTCGTGCGATGCTGGGTACAATAGCATCAGCCTTCTTTTCACATTGCTTAATCCCAACCCATCCTTCGTTTTGTTAGTGTGCGCAGCATCAAATGTATTGGTGACTTCTAGCGTAAGCCTCCCATCCTCTTCATTGATTGCTATCTCAATGGTGTTGTCTGTACTTTTTGAATAGCTGCTACAGTGCTTGAAAGCATTTTCAATAAATGGTGTTAACAAAAGTGGAACGATATTTTTTGAAGCATTCTCAAACTGAATATTATAATCAAAACTAATGTCCTCTCCCTTCCTCAAGGCTTCTATTTTGATGTACTGCAATACATAGTCAAGTTCCTTTTCTAAGGAAATATGTTGCGTATTGCTTTCATATAATTGATAGCGCAGCAAGTCTGAAAATTGCAACAAGGTGTTTTTTGCCAAGGGGTCATTTTTGCCTATAAGGTGATACACACTATTGATGGCATTAAACAAAAAATGTGGATTTAACTGTGCGCGTAAATATTTCAATTCCGCTTCACGCGTTTCTAAAAGCAAATTACTTTTAGACTTTTCTGATTTGAAATATTCAAATTGAAATCGATACAAAAAACCAACGACACTATAAAAGAAATGACACAGCGTATTGAGTAAGATGAATACATAAAATAAGTTGCTCGGTTCCTTGTTGTCTATTATAACTACTTCCAGGCTATTGGCTAAGTTTAGATCCATGGCCGTTTCTATACCAGTGAACAATATCAAAACACCAATGGCGTATAACCAGAATTTTGACGTTTCATGCTGCATGTAAAACTTTGGAACCAACCAAAAAACATGGATGTAAAATATGCTCGCATTAAAAACCAATCCGTAGGCATAGGCTATTGTCAATCCTCCATTAACATTGTCCAATCCACTCCATGATATCTCACTTTGTGTGACGAAGACATAACTCAGTCCCCAAAACAAAAGGTGGATAGCGATAAGAAATGCGATTTTTAGCTTAGACATACATTCGACTTTTGACTAGGGATCATAATATTCATTAATGCGATCCCCCTGCTATTCTACACTTTTTTATTCTCAATATGGCTACATTTCAGCTTATTGTATGGCTGATTCTTTGGACATCTCTATTTTCTCCAGAATACTATCTTTACTAATTTTTCTAATAATTAATAACCCAGCAATAAATAAAGGGACTACTAGAAGTGTAGAGCCAATGGCCGACATAACATCCTGTTGCTCCAACTCACCAGCCATCACGCCATCATCCAACAAGGTATTGATACTAAAAACTATATCAATGATGCCATGCATAATAGCCAATGGAATTAGTCTATTCGTTTTGAGTAAAATAGCGCCAAAGGATGCTCCAATAAAAAATGCATAGGTAGCTTGACTAATTGAGGCAGCAATATTCGAAGTATCTAGATTGACTAAATGCAAGGAGCCAAACATAAGTGCTGGAAGGAAGATGCTTATTAAGATACCGTTTTTTCGTGGCGCAAATTTCTTCAAGAATGCCGCCTGTATAATCCCTCTAAAGATAAATTCCTCCACAAACCCTACAGATAGCATGGCAAGTGATAATAGTATGGCTTCCATCATGATCACCTCTGATAGGTCAGTGCCTATAGATGATCCGATTCCTATGGCTACCAAATAAAATGGGATTAAGATGAGGTATTTGTTACTCCATTTTATGCGATTGCTCAAGCCAGATAATTCAACCAGCTTGAGTTTTTTGATGGCAACAATAGCTAAAGCTATGATGAGTGCATTTTTGGTTAATCTATTTAAGTGGTCTGAAACTCGATCGGACCATCCAATATCCTCGATAATAAAATCTAATGGGATTTTTAGGATTCCCAGAAAAACAATGAGGGTTATTATACTTATTAAATAAGGGTTTTTTAGTAGTGCTTTCATCTTACTTAAATATTTATTTGATACAAAAATTTTATACTTTCAATCTGACCCAAGAGCTATTTCAAGACAAAATAGTCATCAGCTGCAAACGGACATTTTTCAAGTTTTTCCAAGTTCATAGACCAGGTCACACTTGTGATCTTCCAACTATCATTTATCAGTATAAGTGACCAATACTCCGTGCCCCAGTTTTCTATATCGCCATTTTTATTAAAAGTGTATTCAAAAGAAATGGTGGCAAATTCATTCCTTACTGCAATCTTGACATCGTAAAATTTTTCTTCATCACCAGTTTCAAGCATTTTTAAAAAGCTCTTATAGTCAGTCGATTGGAATGTGAAGTCTGGCTTTTGGGCCAAAACCACTTCTTTATATTTACCAGTTACAATCGCTGCCCAAGTAATTGAATCGTGTAAGAATAGATTATAAAACTTTTCTTCGTCATTCTGATTGATGATGGTTGTTCTAAAATCCTCAACAACCTGATACAACTGTTGGTTGTTTTCATGTGAGTTTTGCGCTTGTACCAGCGAGGTTAACAATAAGAAAGCGGCAACTATTTTGATTTTCTTCATCATTGAACTTTTGATTTACTATAGATACGTATCGTACTATTTGAAACAAATGAAGTCTATAATAGCTACTCTGCACAATTTCTTTGACAAGCGTAGGGATATTGTTGACGTGCGTTGGAAGCATTGCATGCATGCGTGAACCATCATGTGACCCACGTTGTGACTACGCTCGATGAGGCATTTGTTTTGTCAGGAAAATCAATTGAAAAACAGCCAAACCACATCTTCTTACAATATCATATCGCAAGCACTATGTTTGGCTCAACGACCAATTTCATCACTATCGACAACAGTCATCAATGCACGGCTAATTTCAAACCAATACTTCAATTAGGAATTAACTAGCTAATTACTTTTATTTGCAATACTCCAAACAGGAAACAACTATGGGAAAATATCAACTAGGTGAGTTCGAGGAAATTGTCATGCTCACTGTAGCGGTATTGCATGGCTCTGCCTACGGAGTATCTATCAAAACAGAAATCGAGACTACACTCAATAGAAAAGTGAGTGTGGGAGCGCTTCAGTCTTGCCTCAATAGATTGGAGCTAAAAGATTATTTGAAATCCAGCGATGGAGAAGTAACTAGTGATAGAGGTGGTCGCCCTAAGCGTTATTTTGAAATCACCGCCAAAGGAAAAGGGGCCTTACAAGACACAAAAGAGGTCAGAATGAAATTGTGGTCCAATATTCCACAAATGATTCTTGATCTGAAAACCTCTGGCATTTGAAACAACATCCTCCTAAACTTATCCACAGCTTCTTTCTGTGGTTTTGCCGCAATGACCTTCGGTACCACATTGAAGGAGATCTGCTGGAGCTCTTTCAGAAAAACGTACGCAGCAAAGGTATAGCCCGAGCAAGATGGACATTCATCATGGATGTCATCAAACTCTTTAGACCAGGGATGATTGGTCTTCTCTCAAACAACAAACTCAAAATAAACTTACTCAACATGTCAAAACACAACTTTCTAGTCGCTATCCGCAGGCTTTATAGAAACGGGTGGAATTCTATTATCAACATCTCCGGTCTCGCTGTCGGATTAACTTCCATCATATTTATGCTGTTCTATATCCAGTATGAAACTACCTATGATTCCTTCAACACAAACAGTGAGCGACTATACCGCGTAGAACGAACGGTGGAGAGCAGCAGGCTTATTGAAACCTGGGACAACAACCCCTACCCTTTGGCGCAAGAATTGGTCAACGTGATCCCCGAAATTGAAAATGCCGCTAATATCGCTAGTACGGCCAACTACCTTGGGTTTAATGACGCCATGTATTTCCAAAAAGATGGTTTATTTGCCGACAATAGTTTCTTCGAGCTATTCAGCCTTCGGTTTTTGGAAGGCGACCAGCACCATGCACTGGACCAACCTATGAGCATCGTTATTACGGAAACTTTCGCTAAGAAGTTTGCCTCGGTTGGAAACATATTAGGCAAAACCATCCTCATTGATAAAAAGTATGAATGTGTGGTGACTGGAGTCTTTGAAAACCATCCCGACAACTCTCATCTGGCCATCGACTACCTGATTTCTTTCGACTCGTTCAAAACGCTCTATAACTACGACCCCTCAAAAAACTGGCAATCCAATAGTACCTCCACCTATGTACTGCTAGACGAAAGCGCCAAAAAAGAAACTGTATCGGACAAAATTGATGATTTCCTATCCAGTTATCTCAGCCAAGACAGTGGCTATAAACAACGGCTCAGCATACGGCCCATCGAGGACATCTATCTCAATACCTCAAAAATCCGTGGTGGCTATGGGAAAAGAAGCGAAATCACTATTATCTACCTTTTCTATGCTGTGGTCATTTTCACTGCTTTGATCACAGCTCTCAATTACCTGAACACCACCACCGCTCAAATGATGAGCCGAGAACTTGAAATCGGTATCAAGAAAGTCATGGGGAGTATGAAAGGACACCTCGCCTACCAGTTTTTAGTAGAATCGGTCGTGATGATATTCACTGCCTTCATCCTATCGTTGATCTTAGCGATACTATTCCTTCCGCTTTTCAACCTGGTGGTAGACAAAGATTTGACACTACTCCTATCAAGGGATGCCCCATTCTTTTTCAAAATCATGTTGGGAGCACTTTCTGTAGCTGTTTTGACAGGGATATATCCTGTGGTCTATTTGTCATCACTCAAGGTATCTGCCTTCTTGCAAGGAACGTCATCGGTCAATAGAAAGTCATCTCTTCGAAAAGCACTCGTTGTTTTTCAATTGCTGGTATCCATGCCACTGATATTTTGTTCCATATTGATTACCGAGCAAATTGAGTATCTCGAAACCAGAGATATAGGTTTTTCCAAAGAAGATTTGCTTCGGTCACGAGTCGAGATCACTACTCCCCAGGAATATGAGCTCTTAAAGTCACTGAAAACCACCCTGCTCCAAAATCCAGATATCCTTGATTGTTCATTTTCAAATTCAGCGCCATTTTATGGCGCCAACTCAATGGATGTAAATTGGGAAGGTGGGACTTTGGAAGATAAAATAAGACTGAGATTTCACCCAGTAGATTATAATTTCCTGAACACCTACCAAATGCCACTGC
>JAWUWD010000095.1:0-26952 GCA_034112085.1 Cyclobacteriaceae bacterium | reverse complement strand
TTTTGAGACCGCAAATCTAAGAAAATGAATCTGTGAACCATATTGTTGGCATAGTTTTGTATGAGATAAAAATTGAACTAGATTTGCTCGACTTTACTACCATTCAGCTAACTATGGACAGCATATCAACACTCATTCTCGGCATTTCTTTGATGATCATTATGTTTGGAATGGGACTATCGTTAGTTGGAGATGATTTCAAGAGAGTATTTGTTACCCCTAAAGCCGTTTTGATTGGGCTTCTTAGTCAATTGATCTTACTTCCATTGATTGGGTTCACTTTTGTCTACTTATTCCCATTACAACCAGAGATTGCCATAGGCGTGATCATATTGGTGGCATGCCCTGGTGGAGCTACTTCCAATCTGGTGACACATTTGGCAAAAGGAGATATAGCGTTATCTGTGAGTCTTACCGCTTTGAGTAGTTTAGCTACTTTATTGACAATTCCATTCATTGTTAATTTGGGATTGAAAACCGTATTAGGAGAAGAGACTAGTATCCAATTAAACATCATTCAAACCATTATTCAGATATTTGCCATTGTAATCATTCCAGTGGGAATTGGTATGATTGTGAGAATGAAAAAAGAAGCTTTCGCCAATAGAATGGAAAGTCCGATGCGTACTTTGTCAACAATAGTTTTTTTACTTGTATTAGTGGGGCTATTGGTAAAGGAAAGAGCAAATCTCATTTCTTATTTCGAACAAGCGGGATTGATCATGTTGATGCTCAATTTGGTTACGATGTCTTTGGGGTTTATTTTGGCACGTATATTCAACCTCTCCTTCAAGCAAGGGATATCGATTTCAATAGAGAGTGGTATTCAAAACGGAACATTGGGTCTGGTAATTGCTACAGTGCTATTGGGCAACACAGCCTACGCAGTTGCTCCGGCTATTTATAGTCTGATAATGTTCTTTACTGGCGGGGCTGTTATATTTTGGTCTTTGAGAAAGCAGGGTAAGTCAGTTGAGTCTATTATCGATTAAAATCATAAAACTTATATCATTAATGAAGCAAGTTATTCTAATACTACTCTCGAGTTTGGTTTTCGGATTTATCTCAAGTGAAAAAATGGTGAAAGTGAAAATCGCTGATAATGTAAATTGCCTTTTACCAGCCAATTTTTACTCAATGAATGATGGTGATATTGTCACTAGAATGCCGACTAATATCAAACCTTTGGCTGCCTACTCTGGAGAGTCTAGATTGGTGGATTTTGTTGTGACTAGCGCTAGCTCTAGGTGGAGATCAGAAGATATCAATATTGCAAAAGATTTTTACAAAGCTAATATTACTCATTTATATGACCAGGTAGAATTCACAAAGGAGGAGGTGATGACCATAAATAACAAAGAATTTGCAGTATTTGAATTTACTTCATTGCTAAAAGGCGATGATATTTCTAAAAAATCAATACGTAAATATGGTTATATCCAATATGCAATAGTCGATGGTCAGACGATGGTTTTTTCATTTAACGCACCCTATCAGATTAGGGATAAGTGGTCTTCTACTGCTCAGGATATCATGAATAGCATCAAAATAAAATGAGTGAACTCTCAATTCATAGTGATGAGCATTACATGAAAGAAGCGCTGAAGCAGGCGCAAATGGCTTTCGAAGATGGCGAAGTACCAGTGGGGGCTGTGATAGTTTCCAATAATATAATTATTGCTCGGGCACATAACCAGACCGAGCGTCTCAAAGATGCCACTGCACATGCGGAAATGCTGGCGATCACGGCTGCCGAAAGCTACCTTGGAGCTAAATATCTTAACGAATGCAAAATGTATGTTACGCTTGAGCCATGTGTGATGTGTGCAGGAGCGAGCTATTGGTCGCAATTAGGGGAAATAGTCTATGGTGCAAGCGATGAAAAGAGAGGCTATAGTGTAATAAACAAATCAATCACTCACCCCAAAACAGTGGTTAGAACAGGAATACTTGCTGATCAGTGCGGGAAAGTAATGTCAGATTTTTTCGGTAGATTAAGAGAGAAGTAATTTTCACTTTTACTAGAATACTGTGTTAGGAATTCGAACAACCATTTAGAAAGTAGGAAGTCTTCAAGATGCCAAAGAGTGGTGCGCTAATGCTTTTCAAGTAGAACCCTATTTTGATGAGCCGTTCTATGTCGGATTCAATATTATGGGGTACGAACTTGGTATATTACCTGAAGAAGAGCCTCGTGGTGATAAGGCAGATAATGTGTTGTCTTATTGGGGAGTTGATCAGATCAATGAAACCTACAATCACTTAATAGCCAATGGAGCAACAGAACATGAAAAGCCTAGTAATGTTGGAGGAGATATTATGACTGCTTCCGTTATGGACCCATGGGATAATGTCGTAGGTCTAATCTACAACCCAGCGTTCAAACTGCCTTAATGAATCTTAGTAACTGATTTTGAATTTCGATAAACTTTTTACATATTTGTTTTAACAATAGTTGTTCTTACAGCATTAAGATGACAAATGAGTATACACAAGGACATACAGCAGGAAAATTTTAAGAGTGTTTATCAAAAGATGATGATCAACATACTTTATACATCTTCTTGGTTCGAGGATAACAATGCTGCAATCATGCGGGATAAGAAATTATCTATAACACAGTTTAATGTGTTACGCATTCTTAGAGGGTCTCACCCAAAGCCATGTACTGGACAGGATATTCAAGAGCGGATGATCAACAAAAGGTCTGATGTTACCAGGTTGATCGAACGACTTAGGAAAACGGAGTTGGTGACTAGAGAAGTCTGTCCTGAGAATAGGAGGAAAGTTGATATATTGATTACAAATAAAGGTTTACAGCTTTTGCATGAATTAGATCCTGTAATGGAAGCTTCAAGTGAGGTTTTAAAGAAATTGAGTGAAGAAGAGGCTGAGCAACTTAGTAGCCTGCTGGATAAACTGAGAAGTTAAAATTTTTATTTACATTAACATTTGTTTAAACGATAATTGTTGTGTCGAATGAATAAAACTAACGATGAACAGTCAAAGCAGGATTCACTAATTCTTTTTCTCAGGGTAAAACTTTAGCTCAACATGGTCTTTTTTGATCAATCCACAGACTGAAATAATGTAAGCTAGTAGAGATTATGAACAAGTAAAATGGGACTAATAACAGCTTATTAAATTTGAATACTAACCTAAACTAAATAATACAAATATGAAAAATGAAAAAGTAATTATGGGTGTGAGAATTGTGCTGGGATTATTACTATTCGTCTTCGGACTGAATAAATTTCTCAACTTCATGCCAGCACCAGAGCTTCCTGTTGGCGCTGGATTATTGATGATGGCCTTAGCGAAGTCTGGCTATATTATGACTTTAGTTGGTGTAGTGGAAGTACTTGTAGGTGTGATGTTATTGGCTAATAAGTATGTTGCATTGGCACTTTTATTATTAGCCCCTATCACTGTGAATATCCTGGCCTTTCATCTAGTACATGATATGGCAGGCATTGGTGGAGCCGCATTGGTGACTATACTGAATGTTTTCTTATTCTTGGCTTACAAAGACAAATACAGCGGAGTACTAACAGCATAAAAAACCAAATACTATAAAAAAAAAGGCTACCTCAGTTCTTGGAGTAGCCTTTTTTTATTTAACAATAAAGCATCATTCTGATCTCAAACTTTTGACTGGATTCATAATGGCGGCTTTAATACTTTGGTAGCTCACGGTCAAGATAGAAATGACGACCGCAGTAATTGCCGCAATTACAAACACCCACCAGCTGATTTCTATTCGGTAAGTAAACTCCTCAAGCCATTTGTTCATTACATACCAGCCAAGAGGAATAGCTAATACTATGCCTATGCCAACTAGTTTTAAAAAGTCCACTGAAAGCTTGTAGGTTATTTGACTTACGCTGGCACCCATCACTTTTTTGATGCCAATTTCTTTGGCGCGCTTTTCGGCATTGAAAGCCGCTAGTCCAAATAGACCTAGGCAAGCAATAAAAATAGATAGTACGGTGAACGTCATGAAAATACTACCTAGTCGTAATTCCGCTTGATAGGTGTCATTGAAAGAATCATCCATAAAATAATAGCTGAATGGCTGTCCTGGAGCCATGGTGCTCCATATCTCTCTAATGGTATCTATGCTTTTTGAAAAGTCACCTGAATTAAGCTTCACAATCATCTTTTTAGAACTGCCACCCAAACGTAAACTTAATGCATCAATACTATTCCTTAAAGGTTCGAAATGAAAATTTTTGACGACACCGATAATGGTCAAATATTCCATGTCATCTTTGTCTTCAATGTGAATATCATTTGTCAATCGCATGCCAATTGCTTTTTCTGGAGTTACACCTAGCATGGTAAGAGTTGATTCATTGATTATCAAACCACTAGAATCCGTTGCATATTTTGTGTCAAAATCTCTGCCTGCAATAATTTCCAATTCTAATGTAGATATATAGTCATAGTCAATATTCCATTTTTCGATGATCATAGCTCCAGCCCCAGATTCCGTAGCATTATTTTCAAAAGCACCTTCTGCAAAGAAGGTAATACTGCTTCTTCTGGAAGGTGTAGGCAAATAGCTACTTAAGGATACACTCTCTACTTGGCTAATCCGTTTGACTTCTTGCTTAAATGATTCTACTTGATTTCCAGCAGCATAAATATCATCGATAACTATAATTTGATCTTTTTGAAAACCAAGATCTTTGTTTTGAATGAAGTTGACTTGTTGGAAAACTACCATGGTACTTACTATCAAAAACACTGAAATGGCAAACTGAAAGATCACCAATCCATTTCTGATGTTTCCACCTCCTACACTACTTTGGCCTCCTTTAAGTACTTTTACAGGTATAAATCTAGACATAAAGAATGCAGGATAACTTCCAGATAAGAGGCCAAGTAAAAGAGCAGTTGAAAGCAAAATCAACCAGAAAAAGGGACTGGAGAATGGTATCGAAATGGATTTGTCTGAAAGGATATTAAAAAATGGTAGCGCAATAGCAGCAATACCCATTGCAGTTAATAATGATAAAAAGGAAATCAAAACCGATTCAGTCAAAAACTGTCGAATAAGACCAAATCGATTAGAACCTAATGTCTTACGAATACCCACTTCTTTAGCTCTTTTGAGTGAATGAGCTGTGGACAAGTTCATAAAATTGACAGATGCCAATAGGATTAGAAATAATCCAATAACCGACAAGATATAAACATTTTGAATGTCGCTGTTAGTGCTGAATTCTCCTTCTCTATCAGAAGAGTACAGATGGATATCCGTTAAGGCTGTTGCGTTGAAATTCATGAAATTGCCAGTTTCTGTATCTGCTGCCCTAGAATTTTCTATGGTCAAGCCAGGTACAAAAGTCATGGCCCATGGAATTAGGTAGCTTTCTTTTACCGTATTTAGAAATGTTTGTAAATCTTCTACTCTTGATGTAGGATGCAGCTTCACAAAAGTGGGGAAGTACCAGGTATTCCATTTGATGCTCTTCGCATCTTCATAGCTCGAGGTTGATAAGAATACACTGTGGTTTCTTAGAAATGAATTCTTTGGCATATCGTCTATTATTCCAGTTACGATATATGTATGCTCATTGTCCAATAATAAACTTTTACCCAAAGCAGTGGCTGATCCAAAGTGAATTTCTGCAGCTGTCTTAGTCAATACAAGTGAATTGGGTTGCTTCAGAGCAGTTTTAGCATTCCCTTCCAATAAGTCCAACCCAAACATGTCAAAGAAAGCGGTATCTGCAGCTACTACATGTGATTCTTTTACATTTAGTGTAGCATCTGCTTTTCGAAGAAGTGTGCTGCCCACATTTCTAAATCGCGAGACCAATTCCACTTGAGGGCAATCACGTGCAATCACTTCTGCCATTGGGCCTGGGGCTGCAGCATATTGGCTGAATTCGCCACTTGTTTGATTGTCAATGTTAATTCGATATATACGCTCTGAGTTAGTGAACATTCTATCAAAGCTAAGCTCATCGTATATGAACAGCGCAATGAGTAACCCACCTGCCATGCCGATGGCAAGTCCGAATGTGTTCAGGAATGTGAAAAATGGTTGCTTGGTAAAGCTTCTTACAGCTATTTTTATATAGTTATTGAGCATGTTCGTATGAATAATTGTTAGGATTGTAGTTTTACGTTTCTGGTTACGAAATTCTTCTTCAGCCATGTTCGGAATTTCTCCGAATTCTGATACCGCCATTTCAAAGGCCTGTTGTTCAGTATTTCCATTACCAATCAGATCTTCTATGTGATCTCTTAGATGCATTTCCATTTCACGCACCGAACCGTGATTGAATGCCCTATGCTTACTAAAGGATTTAAGCCATTGTTTGATTGCATTGTCTAGAATGAACATGTTAGTTATTTGTTAGTTGGTTGTACTTCCCATATTTGATTCAATACAGTATTGACCTGCAACCATTGTTCTTTTTCAACAATCAAAGCTTCTTTGCCAAGAGCCGTGATTTCATAGTACTTCCGAGGTCTTACGGAATCATTGTCCATTACCCAATTTGATTGAATTAACCCATCTTTCTCCAAGCGATGTAAGACTGGGTAAAGCATGCCATCAGAGTACTTCATTGTGCCTCCAGATATTTCTTTGATCTTCTTGATGATGAGGTAGCCGTAGCTATTGCCTTGCTTTAGAATACCAAGTATTATCGGTTTGGTAGAAGCTGCTGTTAAGTTTTTAGAGATCATATTAGTCTGAATTAATTTTACTTATTGTTGAGATTTCATTTTTCGTCTGAATAAGGACTTGAAATGGTACGTTTTAGACACTCAATCATTTCAAGACAACTTTCAGTTCATAGTGCTTTCTTTTGCATTAGTTGTGAATCCTTTGATTATCAGCCAGAAAATCATAAATATTTGATTTAATCCTAATACCATCATGAGACTCATATGCGTGCCTTGATCAAACATAGCGAGCAATACCGAAGTTATTACAAGTGGAACAGCCACTAAGCCCCAAATGGATATGAACCTGGGGACTAATTTGGTTTGAAATAATAAAACATAGAATAATAATAAGGGAAAACATGAGGAAAGAATTTCCATATAATGACTCCACCAGCGGTTGTCATATAGTACTGTTCCCAATAGTTGAAAATATGCTTCAGTCTCAACTGCTACATTGATATATTCCTTACTTAAGGATAGCATAGAGAATACATTGAAAACATCCAAAACTACTACTGCCAAATGAAAGATGGCAAAACCCAGATACCCCAATGATAAAGATTTGTTATGTTTAAAAAATAGAGGTAAAAACAGCATGACAATGCCGATTGACAAGATGCCATTTAACAATTCTAGTAACGCACTCATTTTCACCTGATTTTCGTTAGCAGAAATTGTCGTTAGAAAATTTGAATCAAAGACCACTGGTCCCAATAAGAACATATTAACTGATACACTTAGCGCCATGGTCAGGAGTAACCCTAATCCCGCAGTTATAGCTGTGATTTTATATGATGACATAATTTATAATTTCTTATTAAATAATTCTATATACATAGAAACACAAAGTATAACGTGACTTGTAGTATAAGGTTGTGTTATGGGATTACATTATGATAGGTATAGGTATATTGTTATCTTTCATAAATCTATTTACTGATAATGTGATAGCCCCTAGAAAGGAAGGTGTTGAACTATCTCGGAAATGGAAAAATAGAAGTGAAAAATACATTCAAAAAGAAAAAGAAAGATGAATAACCCTTGGCATGATGTATCTATGGGCGATAATGCTCCGGAAATGGTAAATGGAATAGTTGAAATCCCAAAAGGTTCCAGAGCAAAATATGAGCTTGATAAGGAGAGCGGGATGCTGATACTAGATCGCGTATTGTATTCATCTGTTTACTATCCATCCAACTATGGATTTATTCCAAAGACCTATTGTGATGATAATGACCCACTGGATATTCTGATTATCTCGCAGATAGAAGTAGTACCGATGTGTATTGTGCCTGCCAAGGTGATAGGAGTGATGCGTATGTTAGACAATGGTGAAGCTGATGATAAGATCATCGCGGTAGCGGCTACAGATATGAGTGTCAATCACATCAACGATATTTCAGAATTGCCACGACATGCCATTAGGGAGACAAGAAGTTTCTTTGAAGACTACAAGAAACTTGAGAATAAGGAAGTGGTGATTGAAGATTTCCAAGATAGAGAAGCGGCATATGCAATCATAAAGCAGAGTATTGTAGACTATAATATGAAATTCGCAAATAAATGAAATTGAGAATAAACAGTAATTCAATAAGAATGAGGCTGAGCCAAGGAGAGGTGGAAGAGTTAGTCGAGTCAAGAGTTGTTTATGAATTGCTCAATTTTGGAAATACAAACCTAACCTATCAACTGATTTTATCAGACGTCAAAGTTGCATCAGCTGCATATGAGAATGATTGTATTTCTATTAGTATACCTAAGTTCGAGGGAAATAAATGGGCAAGTTCAGACCAAGTAAGTATTGAAGAGACTATTTCTCTTGAAAAAGGCGATGTACTCTCAATTTTGATAGAAAAAGATTTCAAATGTTTGACAACTAGACCAAATGAAGATGAATCTGATCTCTTTGAAAACCCATTGAGCAATCATGATAGTTAGGTGCTAATACAGTGAGTATAATGTGCGAATTTGCGCTAAAATGTTATATTTGTTAATACAGGATACATTTTAAAATAGGAAAATGTCTAAAAATTTAAGTGAACTATCAGGCAGACAAGGGTTGACCAATAACCTATTTGAAAGACTTGGAGATAGTGCGATCGCCACAGGTACACCAGACAAAAAAGACCTTGACCAGCTGTCAAAAGAGTTTCTGATTGGCACAGCTAATACCTATGGCACGGCTACTTTTTATGACTTCATGAAGCCTGAGAATAAAGGTAAAAAGGTCTATGTCTGTAATGGTTCAGCTTGTTTGTGTGCGGGTACTCAGGATGAAGTGGTTACTAAAGTGAAGGACCACTTCGAAGAAGCAGAGATAGGTCATATGACTTGTTTGGGTAGATGCCATGAGAATAGTGCCTTTCACTTAGCAGGGAAGAACTATTCCGGCAATGATATTGATGAGCTAGGAGATTTAATAAAAACAACTTCTGATAAGAAGGATAAATACAATGTAGGTCACAAAGGCACTATTGCCTTAACAGCTGAGTATTCAGGATTCGATGCACATTATGCTTTGCTAAAGTCAGTGCTTAAAGGAAGCTCAGAGACAGCACTTGAAGAAATAAAAGCATCCAATATTCGTGGTAGAGGTGGTGCAGGATTTCCAATGGGTTTTAAACTGGAATCATGCAAAAATGTAGAAAGTGAGACAAAGTTTATTATTTGTAACGCAGATGAAGGAGATCCAGGAGCCTATTCAGATAGGTACTTATTAGAAGAAAGACCACATTCAGTGTTGTTTGGAATGATGGTAGCAGGATTTGTGACGGGAGCCAATTGCGGAATAGTATATATTCGTGGAGAATACCCAGAATCAGTTGATATCATCGAAGTTGCTATTCAGGAGCTTCGGGATAATAGTCTTCTTGGGAGCAATATTGACAGTAGTGGTTTTGATTTTGACTTCAAAGTCATCAAAGCACAGGGTGCCTATATCTGTGGTGAAGAGACTGCGCTGATCAACTCGATAGAAGGTCAGCGACCTGAAGTAAGAGTTAGACCTCCTTATCCTACTCAAGAAGGTCTATTTAATAAGCCTACGGTTGTTAATAATGTGGAGACCTTGGCAGCATTACACTTTATTCTCAAAGAAGGAGGAGCTACCTATAAAAAACTCGGGACCGAGAAGTCAAGCGGAACAAAACTAGTTTGTCTAGATAGCCATTTTAATACTCCAGGAGTGTATGAGGTAGAGATGGGAACTACTCTTTCTGTAGTTGTAAATGAATTAGGAGGAGGCTTCAAATCTCCAGTCAAGGCAATGCAAATTGGCGGACCATTAGGAGGGATAGTGCCAATATCTAAGATTGATGATCTGACGGTAGATTTTGAATCATTTGCCAATGAAGGCTTTCTATTGGGGCACGCATCTGTGGTTTGTATTCCAGAAGACTTCCCGATGATAAAATATATAGAGCATTTGTTCGAATTTGCTTCTTACGAGAGTTGTGGAAAGTGTTTCCCTTGTAGATTAGGAACAAAGCGAGGACAAGAACTGGCGCAGAAAGCGCAAAATGAGGACTACCAAATTGATCGAGAACTCATGACGGACTTGCTCAATACATTAGAGCAAACATCCCTATGTGCACATGGTGGAGGTATCCCGCTTCCAATTAAAAATGCGCTTACTTATTTTGATGCCGAGTTACAGCAGTATTTCAGTTAAGAAAAACAGTTGTTCAGTTTATAGTTGAAAAATAATGGCAAGAATAGAGAAATTTGAGGACATACAATCTTGGCAAAAGGCAAGACAGCTATGTGTTATCATTTTCAATCTAACTGCCAACGAGAAATTTTCTAAAGACTATTCACTCAAAGATCAAATAAAAAGATCTTCTGGATCTGTGATGGACAACATAGCTGAAGGATTCGATCGTAGTTCTTCTAAAGATTTCCGAAGATTTTTGTTCTTCTCAAAAGGATCATTGTCAGAATTGAAATCACAGCTGTATCGAGCTTTGGATCAAGAATACATTAACCAAGTAGAATTTAAAAAAGCTTTTAGCTTGGCTAATGAAACTGAAAAGTTGATTGGTGGCTTAATCAATTACTTAGAGAAAAGAATAAATAGCTACAAAGTCTCAGAGGAATCAGCAGTTTATGGAATTGCTCCAACTGAAGAACTGTTAACTGACTAACTGTGAATATCATGAAAACTGCCTACATCAACGGTAAAGAATTTGAATACGAGAGCAGCGAGACTATTCTGACTTTCGTCAATCGCATCAAAGGACAAAAGTCGATTCCAACACTTTGTGATGCACCGAATCTTGATCCTTATGGAGCCTGTAGGGTTTGCAGTGTCGAAGTGGCCTTGGAAGAAAATGGTAAGACCAAGACTGTAGCTTCTTGTCACACTCCGGTAATGGAGAATTCACATATCTATACTGATTCAGCAGAAATACAAAAGCTAAGAAAAAACCTCATAGAACTGGTTCTGACAGACCATCCACTCGACTGCTTGACTTGTGAAGTGAATGGTAACTGCGAATTGCAAGATGTAGCTGCCCAAGTAGGTATTAGGGATGTACGATATCCTAAGGGTGAGAATCATCTGGATAGAGAGAAAGATCTGAGTCACCCTTACATGACTTCAGATATGTCTAAATGTATCAACTGCTACCGTTGTGTTCGTGCCTGTGATGAAGTGCAAGGCGAGTTAGTACTTAGCGTTGCAGGACGTGGATTTGACAGTAAAATTATCAAAGGATTTGATGAGTCTTTCAACGAGTCTGACTGTGTGAGTTGTGGTGCTTGTTCCCAAGCATGCCCAACGTCAGCGATTTCTGACGTATTCCAATCTAAGGCTGTCAATGCTGATGAGAAGATCAGAACTGTCTGTACCTATTGTGGTGTGGGCTGTAATTTGGAGGTGTCAGTTAAGAATGGAGAAATTCTTTCTATTCAAGCACCATTTGATGCAGCTGCCAATGGAGGCCATACCTGCCTCAAAGGACGATATGCATTTAAATTTTATAACCACCCAGATCGGTTGAGCAGTCCATTGATCAAACGAAATGGTGAATTTCAAGAAGCTAGTTGGGATGAAGCTTACGACTTTATTGTTGATCAACTCAATACGATCAAAGCGCAAAATGGACCTGATGCCATAGCCGGAATCTCTTCTGCAAGAACGCCTAATGAAGAGAACTACATCATGCAAAAGTTCATTCGAGCTGTTATAGGAACGAATAATATTGACTGTTGTGCTCGGGTGTGTCACTCACCAACAGCGCTGGGTATGCAGCGTGCGTGCGGGACTGGTGCAGCTACCAATTCGATAGAAGATATAGAACATACTGATTGTATCATTGTAATAGGTGCTAACGCCACCGATGCACATCCAGTTACAGGAGCCAAGATCAAGCAGAAGTTCATGAAAGGAGTCACCAGTATTGTGATCGATCCAAGAAGAATAGAGCTGGCAAGATATGCGACTTACCACTTGCAACTTCGTCCAGGTACGAATGTGGCGCTACTCAATATGATGTTATACTACATTATCACCGAAGAAGTCGTGGATCAAGGATTTGTCGATAGTAGATGTGAAGGATATGAGGAGTTCAAGGAAGAAATTCTAAGACTTGATGTTGATGAGATGGAAATCATCACGGGAGTTGATAAGAATTTGGTCAGGGAAGCGAGTATTGCCTATGCTTCTGCTAAAGCTGCTATGGAGTTTCATGGACTAGGGGTTACGGAACATTCGCAGGGAACATTTACTGTTCAGTTGATTGCCGACTTAGCAATGATCACAGGGAACATCGGTAAGAAAGGTTCAGGAATGAATCCACTCCGTGGTCAAAATAATGTGCAAGGCGCTGCCGATATGGGTGCACAACCTCATCAAGGCGCTGGTTATTTAGATGTGACTGATCCAGAGATGAATCAACGATACAATACTTTCTATGGTAAGGAAGTACCTAGTCATGTAGGGTATAAAATCCCTGAAATGTTTGATGCAGCGATTGCAGGTGACCTCAAAGCTATGTGGATCATTGGTGAAGATGTCGTACAAACTGATCCAAACACAAATAAAGTAATCAAAGCAATGGATAGTCTTGATCTCTTAGTAGTTCAAGAGATCTTCATGACAGAAACGGCTAAGCACGCTACTGTAATACTTCCTGCAGCTTCTTTCCTTGAGAAGGAAGGAACATTCACAAATGGCGAGAGAAGAATACAACGTGTCAACAAAGTGGTAGAACCAATTGCAGGCACTAAGTCAGATGGACAGATCATTGTAGATGTCATGAACCGGATGGGTTATCAACAGGATGATTATTCAGCAGAAGGTATGTTG
This sequence comes from Cyclobacteriaceae bacterium, assembly GCA_034112085.1. Classification (GTDB taxonomy): domain Bacteria; phylum Bacteroidota; class Bacteroidia; order Cytophagales; family Cyclobacteriaceae; genus JAWUWD01. Next base: position 13,958 of record JAWUWD010000095.1, on the reverse strand, counting down.
AAAGAAATCTCTCAAATTGTACCTTTTTTTAAGGGAGTAGTTTGGGATGAATTGGGTGACAATGGTAAGCAATGGCCGGTGTTAGAAGGAGGTCAAGATACGCAACTGCTGCACATCGAGGAGTTCAAAAGAGGGAAAGGTAAATTCCACTATTTTGACTTTAAAGAATCTAAAGAAGTGGAGCGCAACGCCAAAGATTTTCCATACATCATCACGACCAATAGAGAGTTGGAACATTACAATTGTGGTACGATGACTCGTAGGACGGGTAATGTGGATATACTCACAGAAGATGTACTTCTTATTCATCCAGATGATGCCACAGCCAATGCCATCGCTGATGGAGAAATGGTCTGTGTTGAGTCACCAAGAGGTAAAGTTGATATCAAAGCCAAAATCACAGATGAAATGAAATCAGGGATCTTAAGCTCTACTTTTCATTTTCCAGAGATCATGCTCAATATCATCACTTCAGATGAGCATTGTTCAGAAGCCATGTGCCCAGAGTACAAAGTGGTGTCATGCAGGATCAGAAAGAGTAAAGGGAAGTATAAGAATCTGACGGAGGCTTAATATGAAATTATAGTCAATCTACATAGGAGGATACTTTAAGCTTCTTCATCTAATTCCAGAGTCTTGTGATAAAACCAGTGACATTTTTATTACTTATTTTATCACAAAATTCGTTGTCAAATTTTTCTTTAAGAACCTCATTAATTTGCTGATAACAGCTAGCATCTTCGTGTTCTTTAAAATAGAATGGTATTCTTGATTGGTCTGGATGATCCTTAGTATAGAAGTAATCTGCACCATAACATATGGAGTCTTGTGCTCCTAATTCAATACCATGAGCAATATGTTCTTGTAGCGTTTCAGGTTTTTCGTTATTCACAAAGGCTCTTACAAAGTTAACCCCGATCAAGCCTTGCCTGTTAATTATTTCTTTGGCTATTTCATCAGGTAAATTGCGGGGATGATCAAAAACTGTTCTGTAATTAGAGTGACTTGCAATAATTGGAACGCTAATATTATGTTTAGAAATGTAGTTTAATATATCATAGGCTAAAGCATCGCTTGTGTGCGAAAAGTCAATGGCAATATTCTTTTTATCTAAAAACTCAATTAATTCCTTTCCGTCATTTTTTAACCCAACTGAAGTATAATTACCTCCGCCAAATCTATTTTCTAAATGGTGGGTAAAGCCTATGTAGAATATATTACCCACATTATTCATAATCGTTTGCAAATTCTTAAATCCTTCCTGTAGAGCTATATTCTCATCGCAGAAAGCAGATGCGTTCTCTATAGAGGCTAGCATCCCAATATTCTTGTTATTAGATAGATTTTCTAAATGATGCTTTTCAAAACGATATAATTCATTTTCTTGAGCATTCAGGCTTTGAAAAATTTCACTTTGTTGAATACCTAATTTATGACTATTCAATTGTGTCGGGGTGAAAATTGCCATCACTTGTAATTTAACATTACCTTCCTTCAAGTATGGAATAGCGCAACCTATATCTTCTTTGTTATTAAAGTCAGAATTATGGCGAGTCAAATAGATGAGTAAATCACAATGAATGTCTATAATTGGTCTTTTCATGAGGTTTGGTGTAGCTTGGAACTAACGATTAATATATGAGGAAATGAGAATTAGAAAGGGATAATTTCTCAACTAACGCATAGCTGATATTAGTGATTTTTGTTACTCTGTCCATATTGTTCCTATTGAGTAAGTTTTTGCCTGCCCACTTATAATTACTCTATCGCCTTTGTCTTGGCATTGTAGTTTTCCAGTTCTTTCAGAAATCTGGATTGCAGATAGATCTTTCTTCCCAAGTCTCGATGCCCAAAAGGGGGTTAATGAGCAATGTGCTGATCCTGTTACTGGATCTTCCAAAATGGATGCTTGAGGTGTAAAGAATCTTGACACAAAATCGCAATTGTCACCTTTTGCTGTTACGATTACTCCTCCAGGGTCAAGGTTGATTTCATCCAAGATTTGCCTATCAATTTTGATACTCTTTATTTCTTTTTCCGTTTCATAAACTAACACATAGTCTCTTGATTTTAGAACTTCAGTCGGCTGTATGTTCAACGATTTTCTAATTACTTCAGGTAAGTTTGAAACTTCTGGCATTCGAGAAGGAAAGTCTAAATGATAAATATCATTTTCCACTAAGACAGTCAAGTCTCCGCTTAGAGTTTCGAATATTATTCTGTCATGTGGATAGTTGAGAATTGTCTTTAAACAGTGAGCGGTTGCGAGTGTAGCATGTCCACATAGATCCATCTCAATTTCAGGTGTAAACCATCTTAAATGAATTTTGTCTCCATTATTGACAAAGAAAGCTGTTTCCGCAACTGCATTTTCTTTCGTGATTTTCAAGAGTATATCGTCCGATAACCAACTATCTAAGGGAACCACGCATGCAGGATTTCCTCGAAATATTTGGTCTGTAAATGAGTCTATTTGGTATAGTTCGAGTTTCATTTTTTTGTCCTAAAGACTCTGACCAAATGTTAATAGATTACTATCTGGGTCGAGTACGGAAAATTCCTTTTGTCCCCAAGGTTTAGTTTCCAAAGGCCCATTCGGGTGGATAGCTGTGTTGTAATCCAATAATGATTGGTAAAAACTGTCAATGTTGTCAGTTCGAATATAAACTTGCCCATAATTCTCTTTAGGGTCAAGTTCTTTAAACTCAAAGAAGTGAATTTGAATTTGGTCTTTTTCCATCATCAAATAACCATCAAAGTCTACACTTCCAACTTGTTTAAATCCCAACTTATTTATGTAAAATTCTCGCGTAATATTTTTGTCACGCATGGGTAATTTTGGATTAATATCAGTTAGCATAATTCTACTATTAGCGTTATCATACTCGACCAAGGTAGAATTATTATAGATAAAAATTAAATAAACTCACCCTCTATCAAACTATCGATAATAGTAAGTATACTTAAATATTTTCTAAGGAATATTGCTAGATGAGTGTAATAGGCTTTAATTAAGTATTATTTTTTACTTCTTTGACGTAGAACCTCTTCTACATCTTTCATTGTAAACCCCTTACTTTTCAAGAGTATCAAATAGTGATACATTAGGTCAGCGGCTTCATTTTTGAATAGGTCATCATTGTCATCTTTGGCCTCGATCACTAGTTCTACTGCTTCTTCACCTACTTTTTGAGCTACTTTATTGATGCCTCTTTTGTATAGCTGATTGGTGTATGAGTTTTCGTCATCACTGTCAATACGATCACTGATCGTTTGTTCCAATTCATAAAGGAACCCTTTGGGCGTTTCTTCATTAAAACAGCTAGTAGCACCAGTGTGACAAGTAGGGCCTTGTGGTATGGCTTTGATAAGAATAGTGTCGCTATCGCAGTCTATTTGAATGTCATTGACTGTTAAAAAATTACCTGATGCTTCTCCTTTAGTCCAGAGTCTTTTTTTGCTACGACTATAAAATGTTACTCTGTTTTCATTTTGAGTCTTCTGAAATGCTTCGTCATTCATGTACCCAAGCATCAATACTTGTAAGGTGTTTGTATTTTGAATGATCACTGGCACTAAGCCATCGCCTTTTGTAAAATCTATGGTCATGATATTATGGTCTAATTGATATTTTTTGATCGATTAAATATTGTTTGAGTACTGGTATGGGGATTTCTCCAAAGTGAAAAATACTTGCCGCCAATCCGGCACTACTAGTGGTCTTGGTGAACAATTCTGTGAAGTGTTCCTTTGAACCTGCTCCTCCAGAAGCTATCACTGGAATGTTAATAGCATCACTCACCTTATGAGTGATGTCCAACGCAAAGCCACTTTTGGTACCATCGTTATTCATAGAAGTGAGCAATATTTCACCGGCTCCCAAAGCTTCTACCTGTTTCACCCAATCCAATGTTTTGAGTTCAGTGATCGTCCTTCCACCATGTATGAACACCACCCATTCGTTATCAATGAATTTGGTATCTATTGCCACAACTACACATTGAGAACCCAATTTCTCCGCTATTTCTTGAATGAGGAACGGGTTTTTGACCGCTGAAGAATTTATGCTCACTTTATCTGCTCCTGCTTTTATTAGCTTAGTGGCATCTTCTAGGGAGTTTATTCCACCACCTACAGTAAAAGGGATATTTATTTCCTTGGCAATTTTTTTGACCAATTCAATGAGGGTTGACCGCCCTTCTATCGTGGCTGTGATATCGAGAAATACTAATTCATCTGCACGTTGTTGTACATATTTTTTAGCCAACTCAATAGGGTCTCCTGCATCTTGGAGTCCAACAAAATTTATTCCCTTGACCGTCCGTCCATCTTTGATGTCCAGACACGGTATTATTCTTTTTTTCAACATAAGTCTTGAAGTTCTTTAAGAGAGATTTTTCCTTCATAAATGGCTTTTCCAAGAATCACCCCTTCACATTTAAGGGATTTGAGTTGGTGTAAATCAGCCAAGCTTGATACACCACCACTGGCGATTAGGTCTACAGAAGTATGCTCAATGATCTCCTGATACAATTCATTGGAAGCTCCCTGTAGCATGCCATCTTTCTCGATATCTGTGCAGATTACTGATTTTATGCCTTGCAGTTCATAAGACTTAATAAAATCGAGGACATCCAACTCAGAAGCTTTCAACCAGCCATTGGTGGCAATTTTACGGTGATGACAATCTGCTCCCAGAATGATTTTATTAGCGCCATACTTTTTGATCCATTTTTTGAAGACTTCTGGATTGTTTGCGGCTATACTTCCTCCAGTAATTTGACTAGCTCCACACTCAAACGCGATCTCCACGTCTTTATCAGATTTTAGACCACCTCCAAAATCCACTTTGAGATTGGTGTTTGACGTGATAGATTCTAGGACTTTGCTATTGACAATTTGTTTGGATTTGGCGCCATCTAAATCTACGAGATGTAGATATTGAATACCATTGTCTTCAAAAGATTTGGCCATTTCTAAAGGGTTCTCACTATATACTTTCTTAGTATTATAGTCTCCTTTGGAAAGCCGAACGCACTTGCCATCAATGATGTCGATTGCAGGTATTATTCTCATAATTCTAAAAAATTTGTAAGTATTTGTTCACCGACATCCGCTGATTTTTCTGGGTGAAATTGAGTAGCGTAAAAATTATCTTTTTGTAATGCAGCGCTGAATGGCAAAATGTAGTCACATTGGGCACAAGTCTCTTCAGATAACTCCACATAGTAACTGTGAACAAAATATACATCTTCAATAGGGTTGACTTTGTCTAACAATTCACCTTTCAGTGAGGTCAGATCATTCCATCCCATATGAGGCACTTTCTCCGTGGGAGGAAACAATAATACTTTCGCATCGAAGATTCCTAGGCATGATGTATTGCCTTCTTCACTGGATTGACACATCAACTGCATACCCAGGCAGATGCCCAAAAATGGCTGCTTCAGTTCCTTGATTAATGTATCCAATTCATATTCCTTCAAATACTTCATGGCAGAGCTAGCTTCACCTACTCCAGGAAGAATTACTTTCTCAGCAGCCAAAATCTCATTTTTATCACGTGTGATAATCGAATCATATCCCAATCGAGTTAGTGCATTTTGCACCGAACTGATATTGCCAGCATTGTAATCTATAATGGCTATCATATCGTTCCTTTTGTACTTGGAATAGAATAGTTTTCGGTTTTGCTCACCGCCATTTTTATGGCTTTTGCAAATGCTTTGAATATGGCCTCAATTTTATGGTGCTCATTTTCTCCTTCAGCCTTTATATTCAAGTTGCACTTGGCAGCATCACTGAAGGATTTGAAAAAGTGCATGAACATTTCAGAAGGCATTTCGCCAATCATTTCACGCTTGAAGTCTGCTTCCCACACGAGCCAAGGTCTTCCTCCAAAGTCGATCCCGACTTGTGCAAGGCAATCGTCCATAGGTAATAAAAAGCCATAACGTTCTATAGCCTTTTTGGCGCCAAGGGCCTTGACGAATGCTTCTCCTAAGCTAATAGCTAGATCTTCAATGGTGTGGTGTTCGTCAATTTCTAAATCACCTTCTACATTTACGAAAAGGTCTATATTTCCATGTTTGGCGATTTGCTCTAACATGTGATCAAAGAATCCTAAACCAGTAGAAAGTTCATTTTTCCCATTTCCATCAAGATTTACTTCTACAGAAATATTAGTTTCTTTAGTGACACGATTGACTTTGGCAGTCCGTGGTGTTGATTTGAGATATTGATAGATTTCGTTCCAGTTTGTGGTTGAAAGCATCGCATCGTCATGGTTGTCTCCAATAAATATACTCTGGCATTTGAGATTTTTAGCCAATTCTATATCAGTTGCTCGATCACCAATGACCAATGAGTTAGCCAAATCGTAATCCCCATGAATATACTTTTGCATGAGACCAGTTCTTGGCTTGCGAGTTGGTGCATTTTCTTCAGGAAACGACTTGTCTATTAGCACTTCTGAGAATTCAATGCCTTCATTTTTGAATGCTTGAATAATCTTGTATTGTGCAGGCCAAAAAGTCTCTTCGGGAAATGAATCAGTCCCCAACCCATCTTGATTGGTGACCATGACAAGCTCATAATCCAATTCATTAACAATTTTTGATAAACCTTGAAAAACACCTGGGAAAAACTCTAGTTTTTCTAAGCTGTCTAGTTGATAGTCAACCGGTGGTTCTATGACTAATGTGCCGTCTCTATCAATAAATAATACTTTTTTCATTATTGTATGGTTTCTAATGTTTTGAGTAATTGCTGATTTTCCTTCTTAGTTCCTACAGTAATTCGGAGACAATTTTTCACTTGTGAATCTCTATTTCTTATCACAATTCCCTCACGGATCAATTGCTGAAATACTATTTGAGAATTTTTAAATTCAACTAAGAGGAAGTTCGTCTCAGAAGGGTAGGTGCGTACTACATTGTGCAATTTATTGAGTTCGGTGACTAGACCCTTTCTCTCTTTTACTATTTCAGTAATTTGATTATTTATAGACGCTTGATTGTCCATCACACTTACTGCTGCCTTGATGCTCAATGAGTTGATGTTGTAGGGAGGTTTGATTTTGTTGAGAACAGCGATGATCTCAGGACTGGCGAATGCCATTCCAACACGAGCACCAGCCAACCCATAAGCTTTGCTCATTGTTTGCAATACCACAAGATTTGGAACTTCTTGCAATAGAGAAATAGCACTCTTATTCACTGAAAAATCTATGTAAGCTTCATCGACAATGACTAGCCCTTGATATAGGCTCGCGATTTTCTTGATAGACGCCACGTCAGTATAATTTCCTGTAGGGTTATTAGGTGAGCATATGAACAGTAGCCCTGCTGAAGCTAACTTGTCTTTTATCTCATCTAATGGTGGTAATTCAAAGTCTGATGTTAGTGGTATTTCAATAATATCAACATTATTTATCGCAGCAGAAACCTGATACATCCCATAAGTTGGCGGGAATATAATCGCCTGGTCTTTACCCGGTTCGCAGAACGCTCTGAACAATAAGTCAATGGCTTCATCACTTCCATTTCCTATAAATATTTGGTTGATATCTACGCCTCTCAGACCAGCAACTTTCTTCTTCAAACTGACCTGAAGAGGATCTGGATATCGATTGAGATCCGTCTCATTGGGGTTCTCGTTGGCATCTAGCCAAACATCAGCCTTGCCTTCAAATTCACTTCTAGCTGAGCTGTATGGCTTCATCTGCCTGATGTTGGCGCGGGTAAGTTTGTCTATGTTAAACATTGTCTATGGCTTTTAACCTAAGTGTTACAGCATTTTTATGTGCAAATAGTTGTTCGGCTTCAGCCATGATTTCGATAGCAGGACCGATGGATTCTATTCCTTTTTGCTCAAGCTTTTGAAAGGTGATCTTCTTAACAAAACTGTCTAAAGAAACGCCACTATAGTTTTTAGCAAAGCCATTGGTGGGTAAGGTGTGGTTGGTGCCACTTGCATAGTCTCCTGCACTTTCACAACTGAAATTTCCTAGGAATATAGAACCCGCATTTACAATCTTATCGACAAAGCCCTCTGAATTTTCAGAAGCAATTATGAGGTGCTCTGGAGCATATTCGTTGCTCAGGGCAATGCATTCATCTAATGTCTCCAATAGTATTGATTGACTATTCTCTAGCGCTTCTTGAGCTATTTCAGCTCTTGGTAGTTGGGCTAGTTGTTTGACTAGTTGCTCATTGACTTCATTAATTACACTTTCGTCATCAGATAAAAGAATGACTTGACTGTCTGCACCGTGTTCTGCTTGAGACAATAGATCTGCTGCCACGAAAGATGGTTGGCAAGTCTTGTCAGCAATGATCAGTACTTCGCTCGGTCCAGCAGGCATGTCAATGGCTACTCCATCCTGTTGAATCAACTCTTTTGCTTTGGTGACGAATTGGTTTCCCGGGCCAAATATTTTATATACGGGAGGAATACTTTCTGTGCCATAAGCCATTGCTGCTACGGCTTGTGCACCACCGACTTTGAAGATAGTAGAGACGCCCACCAGCGATGCGGTATATAATATTGCAGGGTTGATGTTACCTTCTTTGTCTGGAGGAGTACAAAGTATGATTTCTTTACATCCAGCTAGTTTAGCAGGTATGGCCAACATCAAGATCGTTGAAAACAAAGGGGCTGAGCCACCTGGGATGTATAGCCCTACTTTTTCAATAGCGACATTTTTTCGCCAGCAACTGACACCAGGAGTTGTTTCGATGATTTTTATGGGCTCTTTTTGAGCCATATGAAATTTCTCGATGTTACCTTTTGCTAGGGTTATGGCATCTTTGAGATCTTGAGAAACTAGCTTTGAAGCCAAAGTGATTTCCTGTGAATTTACGCTAAGTGAATCTAATTTGACTTTGTCAAACTGTTCAGAAAACTTAAGAAGTGCCTTATCTCCATCTGTTTTTACTTCTGAAAGAATATCAGTGACTACTTTAGTAATCGCATTTTTCTCATAAGCTGGTCTTTTTATAAGTGTAGACCATTCGGTTTTGGATGGGTTTATTATCGTCTTCATTATATCACCATTTTATCAATTGGCACCACCAATATATCTTCAGCACCTGCGCTCTTGAGTTCATCTATCACTTCCCAAAACTCGTTTTCTTTAATCACACTGTGCAGAGAACTCCATCCTTCTTGTGCCAATGGGAGTATGGTAGGGCTTTTCAATACGGGCAGGATAGCACTGACTTCTTGAATTTTCTCATTCGGAACATTCATCAGTATGTACTTTGTGTTCTTGGCCCTAAGTACTGATTGAATTCTAAATAACAACCTGGATAGTATGGCTTCTTTCGGAGCGCTTAAACTAGTAGATTTAGCAAGTACGGCTTCAGACCTCAGAATGACTTGAGTTTCTTTGAGTCCGTTTTTAAACAACGTACTTCCAGAACTCACGATGTCGCAGATGCCATCAGCCAATCCTATGTTCGGTGAAATCTCTACCGAACCAGAAATGACATGTATCTCAGCGTTGACATTGTTTTGATCAAGAAATGATTTTACCGTGTTAGGGTAGGAGGTAGCGATCCTCTTTCCTTCAAAGTATTGTACAGAAGTATCTTCAACATCTTTGGGAACTGCTAATGATACCTTACATTTTGAAAACCCTAGTTTTTCAACAACTTCGATTTCTTTTTGTTTTTCGATCAAGAGGTTTTCGCCTACAATAGCGATATCTACTACACCATCCTCTAAGTACTGCGGGATTTCAGCATTGCGTAGATATAGCAATTCGATGGGGAAGTTCATTACATCAACTTTGAGCTGATCTTTTCCATTTTCGATGTTTATTCCACAGCTTTTTAACAGCTTAATAGATTCTTCATTGAGACGTCCACTTTTTTGAATGGCAATTTTTAGTTTACTCATTTTTAGTTTTTTAAATGTCTGAGTAAATCGAAAGAGGCTTTTAAACAAAAAACCCCGTTTGATTCGCTCAAACGGGGTTTAGAAATATTTAGATTATACTACATAGTTCATCGCCTTCTCGCCTGATAGGAAGTATTCAAATGATGATGATGTAGTTGATTGAATGTCATTTTTCTATTGTTGATCGCAAATGTATTAATTTTTTTATTGTAGTAAAACTTTATTGAAATTTTTTCTAAATACATTTTTTAAACCTACTCTCTGCTTCTAAGAGCTTCTATAATGGCAAGAGCTACAGGTTTTGAAGATAGATAGTTTTGTCCAGTGATTAGGTTTCCATTTACTTCCACGTGAGAAGAGTTTCTAGGTGAAAATTTAAATGTTCCACCTCGTTCTTCAATCGTCTTTTGAATAAGAAAAGGAAATTCCTTGAAATAGGCTTTACTCGAGTTCTCATATGAGTCGGGGTATCCACTGACAGATTTCGCATTGACTAAATACTTCCCATCCTCAGTCTTTAAGTTTACTATTCCAGCGGTTCCGTGACACACTGATGATATAATGCCATTCTGTTTTTCATATATCGTCATGGAAATTTTCTGAATCTCTTTGTTCTCGGGTACGCCAAACATCGCACTACCACCTCCAACATAGTGCACGGCTTGGTAGTTTTCTGGAGTTATGTCTTTTGGTGACTTGGTAGACTTAAGCGCGTACATGAAGTCTTGATCATATAGATAATTTTTTTGTAGATCATCAGAAGTGTCAATATAAGCTAATGGAATGCTCCCTCCGTTGGGGCTGACGAAATCCACGGTGTATCCGGCTTTGTCAAAAGTGTCATAGGCGTTGACTATTTCTGAATAGCTATTACCTGTAGGTAGCTCAGAATCTCCGTAATAGTTTGCATTAGACACTATGAAAAGAATTCTATTGCCCTTACGATTACTCGTTTCACTGCTGGCTGTTTTACTAAGTATTCGCCATTTATTTTGTTCCTTCTTTAGAATAAACATATCAATGAACCGAAGATTCTCATTAGGTAAGAGAATTTCTGCTTTGGCAAGTGCGATATTGTCGGATTGATCAATTGAAATGATGCGTCCAACTCTGCCATTGAACTCACCTTTGGTTTTATTGTCATACCAACCGCTGTATTCTGATATAGGCACGGTCCATAGTTTTTTGTCACTTTTTTGCAAGTATAAATTAGCCTCTGGATAAAATGCTTTATTAATGCGTTCAACATCATTGTAAGAAGTGCCTTCGATATAATTCATTAGAGCGGTTTCAACAGAATTTTCTTCAGTTTGGGAAAATAATGGAGTGCTCAATAGCAAAAGGATAATAGAATAAAGATGAGTTTTCATAATCATATGTTTATTGTTGAATTTGAATTTTCAACAATAATACTGTTTGCAAATATCTCGCTCGTTAAAGATTTATACTTTGGAATTCCTGAATTATAAATTAGGAGCTTAATTTAGCTCAATCATTCAGGTATTTGGCTGGGGTAGTATTCGTTATTTTTTTGAAGGCAGTGTAAAATGTACTGTTGGAATTGAAGCCACTTTTCTCTGCGATGATTTCCATTTTTAGATTGCTTTCTGTTTTCAAAAGCTTCTTAGCTTCTTCTATTCGAAATTCATTGATGAATTGCGTAAAACTCTTCTCTAGATTATCATTCAAAAGTTGCGAGAGTCTGTGCTGTCTAATGCTAACAGTCTTTGCTAGTTGAGGAAGGGTCAAATTCGGGTTTTTGAATAAGCTTTCATCATTGATGGTTTTTTCAATCTTCAGAACTAATGACTTGGCTTCTTCAGAGGATATTTTATTACTGGCGTACTTTTCCTTTATGGCAATAGTCGTGAATTTCTTTTTTCTTTGATACATCAGCACTGAGATAGAGAGGTATAGTGTAAATGAAAATGATAAGGCTCCTGTAATATAGGATGTGTAGGATGCTGTAAAGTAGGCTATCCAGATCAGGAGGATTCCAGAAAAGACACTCAACATCATAAAGTCATTATAATCTAGTTTATGTACTCTACTGATGAGCTTTTTGAAAGTGCTCCTAAGTGAGATTCCAGAGATGACAATCATTAAAATCCATTGATAGTTTATTATTTTATAAAAATAATTCATCCATAGAAGAGCATTTTCTTCATATGGATAAATGATTCCAACGACTATGGTGAGTAGGCCTAGAAATGATAATTGATACAGCCAACGTTTTTTAATTTCTTCTGACTGTTTTGCCTTAATGAAGAAGTACAATAATGGACCGATGAAAAAACATGCGGATAGGCCTATCTGAAGATAGGTCTTGGATAGCTCAGGATTGAAATAGAAAAATATAGACTTCCAGACACGAATACTTAATGTAGCCAGAAGTCCTCCGAGAAAGTAATTGGAAGCATGCTTGGGCTTGGCGCCAAAGAAAAAGTATAGACTCAATAGCAAACAGTTGAACGCTCCTAAAGCGCTAAAAAAGAATAATAATTGATTATCTAGGTTCATTGGGAAAGGAATTCATTTTCTTGAATTCATTATTTGATAAAGTGAGTTCAATTGTATTCTTAAGCTATTTGATCATAATTTACTTCTTCGGATGTACCAATTTCATTTCATCAATTAGGTGCTTTGCTCCAGCATATTTATCTACAATAAATAGCACATAGCGTAAGTCCACCATGATATTGCGACATATCTCAGGATCATAGTTCATATCACTCATAGTCCCTTCCCACACTCTGTCAAAGTTCAAACCTACTAAGTTGCCTTCAGCATCTATCGCTGGACTACCAGAATTTCCTCCTGTAGTATGGTTTGTTCCTAAGAAACAAACAGGGACTTTTCTATTGGCATCAGCATATTGTCCGTAGTCTTTGGCTTCGTATAATTCAAGAAGCTTTTGCGGTACATCGAATTCATAATCTCCAGGAACGTATTTTTCTATCACACCATCCAAGTAACTTACGGGATGGTAATAAACAGCATCACGTGGGGCATATCCACGAACTTGCCCATAAGTGACACGCAATGTGCTATTGGCATCTGGGAAATACCTAGCCTCGGGAAGTGCTTCCATCAAGGCTTTCATATATTGTTTCTGTAGCGCTGCGATCGCACTATTTTTTCGCTGAAATTCTGAATTGATTGTTTTATAGAATTCTTCAATCATTGGTTTGGCATAAATGTATGCAGGATCAGCATTGAGTCTTTTTAATACTTGCTTAGGATTTCCATCAATGAGTTTGATTGCACTTTCCAATGTAGTGAATGCTGTCTCTTTATAAATTGAGGCATCTACGGACTTATTGTAAAAAGGCATCACACGCTCGAATACCCCTTTATCTACGTTAACATCATAGTTCTTATGAACTCCCTTAAGTCGGTTTTTCATAGAATTTACACTTTTCTCAAAATTTTCGGGCTTATCAATGATAGTTTGTTCCAATTGATACGCCCCAAGAGTCATGCTCATCAATTCATTAGTGATATAGAATATTTCTATGAAGTTTCTTCGTTTGATATTGATTGATGCAAAATCAGCATATAGTTTGTCAAATTCTGGAATGATATTTCCATATTTATCTTCTAGTCCTTTCTCCTTCAGAGCTTTATTGAAGGAAGCTTCAAAAGCTCTTCTATTGGCAATTGCATTACTTTTTTGGATACCAAGATTTTCACCTATCCATTTTTTCCAGGCATTAGCGATACGAGCCTGCTTCGAAGCATATTTTATCCGGACGGCATCACTAGATTTCATTTGAGCATCGATCACTTTGAGGGCTGCTTCACGAATAGCAATATTGCTTGGGTTGAATTCTTTTGTGATATGTTCAATTGCTACAGCTGGTAGGTACTCATTGGTACGTCCAGGGAAACCAAATACCAAAGTGAAATCACCTTCTGCTACGCCATCAAGAGAGACTGGAAGGAAATGCTTTGGCTTGTATGGTACATTATCATCACTGTATTTTGCAGGATGATTATTGGCATCTGCATATATTCTAAACATAGAGAAATCACCTGTGTGTCTGGGAAATACC
>JAWUWD010000094.1:0-11883 GCA_034112085.1 Cyclobacteriaceae bacterium | reverse complement strand
GGTGGAGTTGCACCTTTTTTTATGGCTTTTGGGTGAGAACACCTTATTATGAAGTGAGCTGATATGGTAAACCTTGTTGAGGTTGGAGACGCTGACACTAAATAAGTTATTTGTAGTAACCTGTTTAGTCCACTACATAGGTTTTAGTTTTTTCGATCTGCCTACGCCTTAAAACAGTTATCGAAGAGCTGTATGGCTAGCCATTCATTCTGAACTCGTTAAGCATGAAGAGGGATAAGCAGACCTATAGCAGTCTTAGATCTCATGTAGTGAGTGCCTATATCAAGCAGTAGTCAGCATTACCCAAACTATTTGTCCAATAGCATTTTACTAATTTCTTGCATAAGTAAATCTTCTTTAAAAGGCTTATTAAGCTTTATAGAATTAGTAATCTTTGTTATTTTGTCTAATGTCTCGTTATCGGCAAGGGCACTCATAAAAATAATCGGTGTATTTGAAATCTTCCTTAATTCTTGGGCTGCTTCCACACCGTTCATTTGTCCTTTCAGCATTATATCAAGAATGATGAGCTCTGGATTTGACTTTTCAACATGATCAAATACTTCCTCACCATTCGTCAAATTGGCAATAACCTCGTGACCATTATCTTCTAATAACTTTCGGAGATGGAAGGCGATAATCAAGCCGTCTTCGACAAGGAGTATTTTAGACATTAGTTGGAAATTTTATGGTGTACTTGGTACCGTTATTATTGTTAATATTTATTGTTCCTTCTATTTGTTGGGTGAATAGATAGATCAATTGCATGCCGTAAGAGTTGTCAATTTTTGATATTTTCTCAGTGGGTATTCCTATCCCATTATCAGAAACGGTCAGTATAGAATTTTTATTTTCATGTTCTAGGGCGATATGAATTTTACCAGCACCACTATCAGGGTAGGCATACTTCATTGTATTAGATATTATTTCATTAACTATCAAGCCAATGCCTAAAACCCTGTCAATATCCATAATGACAGCATCTAAATCCATTTTTAGTTCGAATTTTGAATCACTATATGAATACGTTTGTACAAGATTTTGACATAACGCTTCCAGATAGTCCTTTACATCCAGTTCATTCACACCTTGCATTTGTAACAAATGCTCATGAATGGATGCAATAGAGCGTATTTTGGCGCTCGTTTCATCTATGAAATGCTTCAGCGTCATGTCATCAGTCATTGTAGACTTGATATATAATAAGCTTGACACCATCTGGAGATTATTTTTGATGCGATGATGGAGCTCCTTGAAAAGAGCATCTTTTTCTTGAATGGCGACTTTTAACCTTTCCTGATTCTCCGCAATATGCGTTACATCCATATTAACGCCCATGAATTTTTCAACCTCCCCATTTTCATTGTAGGAGGAAGGTTTACCTGAAGCATTGATGTGCCTTATTTGTCCATCGGGTCTTACTATTCTAAATTGAATGTCTTCTAAAACGCCTCCTTGGGCTATTTTACCCAACTCATTAGACGTAAACGCACGATCTTCAGGATGAATTGATTTAGTGAAAGTATCAACACTGAAGTCATAACTTGATTTTTCAATTCCGAAAATTTCAAACATTTGATCATTCCAATCTAAATGCCCGTCTTTGAAATTCAATTCCCAAACTCCAATTTTTCCTGCTACTATACTTAGATTAAGCTGTTGTAGGGTATTTTCTAGCGCTATTTCAACATTCTTTTTATCTGTAATATCGAGCTGTATGGTATGCCATAACGTAGATCCATCCGCTAGCTTTCTAGGTTGTCCAATACCGCTAATCCATTTCACACGGCCATCATCCATCACAAAGCGCCATTCTGCTTTCCATGTGCTTAGGTCAGCTGCTGACTTGTCTATTGATTTTGAAAATGTGATAAGATCATCAGGGTGAATTTTCGCCCAAACTTTACTTACATCTGCTAAAGCTTCTTCTTTTGATACCTCCCATACATCAATACAACCATCGCTAAGAAATTGAATTTGATCCGTGCCATCTGGATATATGATATATCTTAAAATCAGGCCAGGTAAATTATTAGCGATATCAGAAAGCATTTCTTCGCTCTGGGCAAGTGCTATTTCAAAATTCTTTTTGTCTGTAATATCAAGCTGGAGGGTATGCCATAATAGCGATCCATCTACTAGCTTTTTAGGTTGCCCAATACCGCTCACCCATTTCCCACGTCCATCATCCATCACAAGACGCCACTCTGCGTTCCAAATGCTTAATTCCGCTGCTGACTTTTCTACTGATTTTGAAAATTCTTTCAAATCATCAGGATGTATTTTAGCCCACCCATTTTTAGCATCTGCTAGTATGTCTTCTTTTGAGACCTCCCATAAATCAATACATCCATCGCTAATAAATTGAATTTTATCCGTGCCATCTGGATATATGATATATCGATATATCAAACCAGGTAGATTATTAGTGATATCAGTGAGCATTTCTTCACTTTCGGCAAGTTTTATTTCAGCATTCTTTTTATCTGTTATATCTAAAGCTAAACTTTGCCATTCAATGCTTCCATTGGATAATTCTTTTGGCTGGCCAGCAGCGCTTATCCACTTGATGCGTCCATCAGGCATAATAATTCTGTATTCATATACCCATGGAATTAAATAATTACTACATTTTTCTACTGAAGCTACGACTCCAGCAAGATCATTTGGATGTATCATTTCCCAAATCAAATTCAAATTATTCATACAAACGGACCTAGGAATTTCATAGATACGCTCTACGCCCTTGCTTATATAATCCATCGTGTCAGTAGGACCATTGGGGTTTTTGATATAACGCCAGAGGACACCAGGGATATTATCAGCAATACTGGCAAGCATTTCTTCGCTTTGGGCAAGCTGCATTTCGGCGTTTCGTTTATCTGTTATATCAAGGGCTAAACTGTTCCATACAATGGTGCCATTATCTAGCTTTTTTGGATGTCCAGCTGCGCTTAACCACTTGATTCGTCCATCGGGCATGACAATTCTATATTCATATTCCCATGGTGTTAAATTTTTACCCGATTCATCTACAGAATTTCTAAATTCAGGGATGTCATCTGGATGAATTAATTCCCAAAGTGCATTCACATTATCCAAAGCCTCTTGCCGCGACAACTCATATATACTTTCCGCCCCCTTGCTTATATAATCCAGCGCTTCAGTTCCATCAGGAACTCTGACATAATTCCAAATGACACCAGGAATACTATCAGCAATATTGGCAAGCATTTCTTCGCTTTTTGCTAATTCTATTTGTGTGTTTTTCTTGTCTGTTATATCAAAAATGAAGTTATGCCATATCGTCGACCCGTCCTCACCCTCGGTCGGTTGTCCAATACAACTTAGCCACTTTACTCTTCCATCCGGTAGTACAAAGCGGTGATCATTTTCCCAGAGAGATAAATTTTCTTTTGAGCGTGCAAGACTTTGAGCTACCTCGGCTACATCGTCCTTATGAACCCCTTCCCAGACTTTACCTATATTATTTTTTAGTACGTCAGCGGATAATTCCCAGATCTTTACTGCCTCATTATTGAAATAGGAAAACCCGTCTCTACCGTCTTTATATTGCTTATACTGCAAAATCATGCCCGGGATATGGTCAGCAATACTCTCTATGAAAGCTTTGCTATCAGCAAGCGCAATTTCCGTGTCCTTTAATGCTGTAATATTTCTCGACACGCTTATTAGAGATGTTATATTACCGTTTTCATCTTTAATTGATTCAGTATAGGCGTCAAGCCACAGGTATTTACCATTTTTCTTTTTGAATCTATTCTGAATGTTTGAGGTAGCCTCATCATTCATAAAAGGATGAGGGTTGTATTTGGAAATAAGCGTGATGTCATCGGGATGAAAAAACGTGTAAGGATCTTTTCCTATTAATTCTGCGGCTTCATAACCCGTTAATTTGGTGATAGAAGGGGAGACGAACTTATAGATACCGTCAATGTTATGTATGCATATTAGTTCTTGACTTGCATTAACTAGAAAGCGATGTTTAGCTTCACTTTCTTGTAGCGCAAGCTCATTCTTTTTCCTTTCAGTAATGTCTCTGGAATTGGCGATTTTATAGCCGTCATCATAATTATTTAGATAGGTTACTGTGACCTCAACAGGGAACGTTTCTTTTGTTTTCTGATTGATATTTACGCTAGCAAAAGTACATATACCATTGGTTTTTAAATCAAAGACATGATTGTGCCATGCTATACTGTCAGTAAATAGCGGATCAAAATCCGAGACATGATAATTGGCGATATCTTCTTTTTTGATGTCCAGTCTCTCAGAAGCAATGTTATTAATATAGACCAATTGTCCATTTTCATTGCTCACTTGTATGGCATCTGAACTCTGATCAATGAAACTTTCAAGCTTGACCAATTCATCATTCTTACGTTTCAACTCTTGGTTGGCTATTTTTTCTTGAGTGATGTCCCAAATAGCACCAATTAGCAGTGGAACACCAGCGATATTTGCTACTGAACCCATGGCCTTCAAATGGACTATTTCTTCATTAGGCTTTACAGCACGAAAAGAGTAATTAAACTCTTGGTTACCTTTAAGTTGTTTGTCTACTTCTTTAAAAAATTCATCGACATCTTCTGGATGAATCATTTTTGCAAATGATTTTATGGTACAATCAAACTCCTGTCTGTCGAAAAGCGTGCTCATTGCTTGATCCCAAATCACTTCGCCTGATTGGATATCCCAAGTCCATATTCCTATTTTAGCTGCTTTAGTTGCCAGCCTTATTTTTTCAGTTAGCGCATTGTATAGACTGTGTTCTATAAAGGGCTTGGTTTCATAAGAATGACTTTTTTCTGCTTTGCTTTTCTTATCTAGCTGCAGGCCGTTAAAATTGATTTCGTGATTTTTATCAACTAAAAATATATCTCCAGGCTTGGGTGTGGTGCTTGAAAACTGAGAATAAATCTTTCGCTGTACATTTTCACTGAGATAGTGCGCTAATCTCTTAAATTCCTTCAGCTCAATGTTATGAACTACGCAAGTTTCATTCTTGCTTTTTTGGACTTCCTCTCCAATATGCTCAGGATTTTTCCCTGCAGTATCTATGAAATTAATATTCATTGCCACTCCTATTTATGATATTTCCTGAGCTTGGAATATAAGACAGATTAATCGATTTAACTAGAAACATATTTTTAATTGACCCCATTTTTTAAATCCATGGATGGGATGATTTTTGAGAAGGGACATATTTGTGATAAAAAAGAATGATCATGAAAGTATTATTTCAGACCAATGATACAAGCCATTATTTATTTGTCTGAGGCTGACTTGGCTGACTTTTGCGGTTATTCATAAAATGGGAGTTTGATCTGGCATGTTCGATATCAAGACTTGTGCAGTTGGAAAAATGGATACCGTCTATGGAATGGTCACCTTGGGATTGCCTTCAACAAGCAAGTGACCATTTTGACAATAAGTGTAACGCAGAGGATATTATGGGTAAACATGTAAATAGCAGATTACCAATGTCAACGACCTAAAAGAAAGCTAAATCGATCGAACTCAGAGAATAATGATAAGGTCTGGCTGCAAACGTAGTAGGCTCTTAGTAGCCGATGTTCAATGGATCGGACAAGTGTTTTAGCTAAAGCGGCAGGACCATCGGAGTATCTAGCCAAGCTTTCATCATTGCGCTTTACTTACTCGAAGGAAGTACGCCTTATCATACTTCGCTAAGCCTCTAGCGGAGATTTTAAGACAATTATCAGATAACTATTTTGACCGGATAAATTATCTTAGGAGGCTTTATACAGCTTAACATAATGGGGTTTTAAGATGACCCTCTGCGTAAACTGCAAAATATAAATAATGTTGAGACGCTGGCCTTTCAATGCTGACAGCAAGAGAAGACATACGGTTATAGTGTAATCTGGGGAGGCAGATATTTTCAGCTCATATATGAATGGTATTCACCAAAAATAATTTATACTAATTTCATATAACTACATAGTGCTTTTTTTTAACGTCAAATCACTTTGAATACTACTTATTGTTTTTGCATCTCAATACGAGCATCTGTCTATAGAAATCATCCAACGTTATACCTCGTAAAATTGCTATGATATTCAATATAATTCCCCACAATTTTCGGCCATATTTATTCCAAATTTGAGCCATGTTGAGTTATAAAATTGAAACATTATTTGGCGTGCAAAAGGGGAGAATATGAGCGCCAAGAAATTCCTGTTTCCTAGCAAAAGGAATAGCCGAAAAATATTTTTCATCTTCGGTTCGATTTCATAACAAAATTAAAAAGGACGAGGATGTGCTATTAACAATCAGTCTAGGTATTTAGAAAATAGGCTATTGATTTGATGATTTTTTTTCGTTGGCTAGTTAAAAATTTGGCTAAAAATGGGTGGATAAATTCAGCTAAGGAGACCAAATAAACCAGCAGCTAAAGCTGCGCCAATCAATGGGCCGATCACTGGGATCCAAGCATAACTCCAGTTGCTTTTTCCTTTTCCTTTGATAGGGGCGAGGGCGTGAAAAATTCGAGGACCTAAGTCCCTTGCTGGATTAATTGCAAATCCTGTAGTGCCTCCAAGAGAGAGGCCAATAGCGATAACAAGTAAAGCGACAGGCAAAGCGCTTAACGAACCAAGACCGTCACCAGAAACTAAAAAGAAAATACAAAATACGAGGACGAAAGTTCCAATAATTTCCGAGACGAGATTACTTAAAGTATGCTTGATCGCCGGAGCAGTACTGAACAATCCGAGCGTCGTATTTGGGTCGTCAGTAGCATCAAAATGAGGCTTGAAATGAAGGAAGGTAATTAACGCTCCAAAGAATGCGCCGAGTAGTTGTGCGAGCCAGTAAAACGGTACCTCTGACCATTCAAATTTTCCAGCAATGGCCAATCCCAAAGTCACTGCTGGATTGATGTGTGCCCCGCTTATCGATCCTGCAATATAGACCGCAATAAAAACGGCTAATCCCCAGCCTAAACAAACTACCAACCAGCCTGAGTTCTGAGCATAAGTTTTATTTAAAGAGACGTTGGCATTTACACCGTTTCCAAAAATGATCAAAATACAGGTACCAATAAATTCAGCTATATAAGGGGACATAGTCTTTTAATTGAGCCGTCAAATTAATGAATCTGAATGAATTCATTTGATAGCAGCGAGATTTCTGTTATTTTCCTAGATGAGTCGTATTGTCAGAAGAGAATTTTTAAAGACATCAGGCCTTGCTATGGCTGGTTTTTCAATGAACCTGGAAACCATTTTTCCTAAAATTATTCAATCAAATTTTAAGCTAAGTCTTCACCCCGGAGCAATAGGAGTAGTGTGTGATCATCTTCAATTATTAGACTATGCAAAAAGGTTTAAATTTGATGCAATTACGCCACTCATCTATGACCTCAGCGCTATCTCATCTACCAAGCGGAAAGCTTATATAAAGGAGATGAAGCGTAACAATTTATCATGGGATGCAGCAGGACTTCCGGTGCAGTTTCGAAGGGATGAACGATCCTTTAAAATGGATTTGGATCTGCTAAAGGGACGTTGTGAAGTGCTGGCAGAAGTGGGAGCGTCCTCCATGAATACTTGGATAATGCCCACACACTCCTCTTTAACCTATCGTCAAAACTTTGACCTGCATGTTGTTAGACTAAGTAAAATTGCTAATATTATTAGTAATTTTAATATTAAATTAGGGCTTGAGTATGTAGGTCCTAAAACATTGATGACCAGTGAGAAGTATTCTTTTATAAGAACTTTAAGTGAAGTGACTGAGCTGGTGGAATCTATTGATCACCCTTCAATCGCTTATCAGCTCGATAGCTTTCATTTCTACTGTGCCAAAGATTCTTTGGCAGATTTAGCAAAGTTGAAACCTGCAAATATTGTGACTGTAGACCTCAATGATGCTGTTATCGGTAGAACTGCTGATGATCAATTAGATTGGGAGAGAGCATTGCCTTTGGCCACTGGTGTGATAGATCTGAAACCCTTTTTAGCTACATTAAGAGACATAGGTTATAAAGGCCCAATAAGAGCAGAACCATTTAATAAAACATTAAATGCAATGAGTGATGAAAAAGCTCTTGAGTTGACCATCAAATCGCTAAGAAAATCTGTAGCCTTAATTTAAAAGTTAAATAAAAAACAGCATATGCAAATAAAAGAGAACCCCAAAGAATATGATGTCATCATTGTCGGCTCAGGTGCCGGTGGAGGCATGGCTACTAATCGACTTGCATCTGCTGGATTGAAAATTGCGCTCGTGGAAGCCGGCCCATATTTTGATCCGGCCAACCCTGAGCAAAGGACACAACTCCGTTGGCCTTGGGAGTCTCCTCGGAGAGGTGCATCCTCGGTCAGGCCATTTGGAGATTTTGACAGTGCCTATGGTGGATGGGAGATTGAAGGCGAACCATACACGCAGAAAAATGGAACAAAATTCGACTGGTTTAGGTCGAGAATGTTAGGCGGAAGAACCAATCATTGGGGACGTATTTCTTTGCGTTTTGGGCCTTTGGATTTTAAACGAAAAGACATAGATGGGTTAGGAGAAAATTGGCCAATTGGGTATGAAGATGTAAAGCCTTATTATGATAAGTTGGACAAGCTATTAGGGGTCTTTGGGAGTAAAGAAAAAATATACAACGAACCCGACGGTATTTTCCTTCCAGCACCTAAGCCGAGGCTTCATGAACTGTATTATATTAAGGCTGCACGAAAGGCAGGTCTTCCCGTCATTCCCTCCCGTCTTTCCATCCTCACGCAACGAATAAATACAGATCGAGGGGTGTGTTTTTATTGTCAACAATGTGCGAGGGGATGCTCGGTTCATGCTGACTTTTCTTCAGGAACTTGTTTGATATTTCCAGCACAAAAATCTGGAGGAAAAATAGATTTGTATACTGATGCAATGGTAAGAGAGGTAGTTGTAAATAAACATGGTAAAGCCACAGGGATTTCCTATGTTGATAAAAAAGACCGAAAGGAATATAGCCTAAAAGGTAAGTTGGTAATACTTGCCGCTTCTGCATGCGGGTCAGCTAGAATTTTATTGAATTCAAAAAGTACAAAATATGAAAATGGGCTTGGAAACAGTAGCGGACTTGTCGGTAAATATTTACATGATTCGACGGGTACCAGTCGGATGGCTTTTGTTCCACATTTAATGAACAGGAAAATTTATAATGAAGATGGTGTCGGTGGGCTTCATGTTTATACCCCTTGGTGGAAAAATAACGTTAAGGATAAATTAGATTTTCCGAGAGGATATCACATAGAACTCTGGGGAGGTATGAGCATGCCGTCTTACGGCTTTGGGTTTGGTGTCAATGAGATGAATAAATATGTGGGCCAAAGAGTAGGTGGTTATGGGGAGCAATTGCATAAAGATGTAAAGAGATATTACGGGTCAATGATAGGGCTAGCCGGACGGGGAGAATGTATCTCCCGAATAGATAATTATTGTGAAATTGACGATGAAGTTGTCGATGAATGGGGAATACCAGTATTGAAATTTCACTATTCATGGTCAGATCATGAGCGCTTACAAAGCAAGCACATGCATGATACATTCGAAGAAGTATATGATGCTATGGGAGCACAAGTCATTGGTGAAAAGCCCGGTATAGAAAAAGACTATGGTTTGCTAAACCCTGGAAGAATTATTCATGAAGTAGGCACTACCAGAATGGGAGTGAACGCTAAGACCTCTGTCACAAATTCTTTTGGACAGCTTCATGACGTTCCTAATGTGTTTGTCCTGGATGGTGGACCGTTCGTGTCACAAGCAGATAAAAATCCAACATGGACGATTATGGCATTGGCCTGGAGAGCTTCGGATTATATCATTGACGAACTAAAAAAACAAAATATCTAATGGATAGACGTGAAACATTAAAATCATTATTGGTGGGCTCACTTGCCACAGGGCTTGCGTTGAACTCGTGTAGCACTTTGGATAACAAAAAACGAGTGACAGATACTGAAATCAAGGGCTATGGGCGCACAAAGGAAGAGGAGAAAAGAGACAAACGAATATTATCTGAGGAATTTTTAAATGCGCACGAGTTAGCAACCTTGGCTGTGCTAATTGATATTATTTTGCCTCCAATAGCTCACCATCCATCAACTGGTGAAGCGGCTGTTGTCGATTTTGTCGACTTCATTGTCAAGGACATACCCAAACATCAATTGCCTATTCGTGGAGGGATTATGTGGCTTGACAATCGATCAAATAAACGTTTTAATATAGCGTTCAAAAGCATCGAAGAAAAGCAAAGGAAGGAACTATGTGATGAAATAGCCTTTCCAGATGTAAAAACACCAGAACTACAGATTGGCATCAAGTTTTTTAATCTAATGAGGAATCTCACACTTACAGGATATTATACTTCAGAGGCTGGGATGAAGACTTTGGGCTATTTGGGTAACCAACCCAACATTTGGGACGGAGTACCCGAAGATGTGCTCAAAAGTCATGGGCTAAGCTATGAGCCGGAGTGGCTGGTTAAATGTATAGATCAATCAAAAAGGAATGATATTGCCAAGTGGGATGAAAATGGTGATATCGTTTATTCGACATGATTATTCATCTTCCAATGTACAATTCGGGCAGAATACCCTTTTAAATTATGAAAAAAAGAGACGCACTTAAATTGATGGTCACTGGAGCATTAGCTACCGGGTTAGGCTCCTCCTTCCAAAGTAAAAACGAAACCCCAGTAAAACCTATGTTAAAAGGGAATATCAATCATTCAGTAAGTCGCTGGTGTTACAGCAAAATACCCTTAGAGGAATTATGCACGAAAGCTAAAGCGATGGGCTTGGTGGGTATCGATCTTTTAAAACCTTCTGAATGGGAAGTAGTACAGAAAAGCGGTTTGAAATGCGCAATGGTTAATCCTGAAGAATTTAGTCTGGAGGAAGGTTTCAATGATCCAAGATTACATAAACAGCTCCAGAAGAAATATAAAGATTTGATAAAAAAGGCATCCCAAGCGGGAATTCAAAATGTGATTTGTTTCTCAGGAAATAGACGTGATGGCCTGTCAGAAGAGGAAGGAATGAAGCATTGTGCCGAAGGCTTAGCACCACTTGTAGCCTATGCGGAGAAGCTTAACGTGACTGTGATGATGGAACTGCTTAATAGTAAGGTAGATCATAAAGGCTATCAATGTGATCATACATTGTGGGGTGTTTCCTTATGTAAGGAACTCGGGTCGGAACATTTCAAATTGCTTTACGATATCTACCATATGCAAATCATGGAAGGGGATATCATTCGCAACATTCAAGATTATCATACCTTTTTCGGTCATTACCACACAGGAGGTGTACCGGGCAGAAACGAGATCAATGAAACTCAGGAGTTATACTATCCAGCAATTATGCAGGCCATAGTGAAGACGGGTTATACTGGTTATGTAGCACAGGAGTTTATTCCAACAAAAGACGATGTGCTGGTTTCTTTGCAAGAATCTATTGAAATTTGCGATGTTTGAAAAGTACAAAAATAATGAAAAATGTTTTAGAACGAATTTTTTCGGAACTGGAACTTACAACTGCCAGAAGTAGTGGTCCTGGCGGACAAAGTGTAAATAAGGTGGAATCCAAGGTTATCTTAAGATTCAATATTTCAAATTCTCAAGCCTTGACGGAGATTGAAAAATCCAAGCTTGTAGCATTCCTTGGCTCAAAGTTGACCAAAGAAGAGGATTTGATTATTACCGCTGAAGAAAAGAGATCTCAACTGAGGAATAAAGAGTTGGTGATTCAGAAGCTAAAAATACTACTGGAACGAGCATTTGCAAAACGAAAGAAAAGAAGAGCAACAACTCCTACGAAAGCCGCTGTTCGAAAAAGACTCAATAGT
>JAWUWD010000093.1:0-46621 GCA_034112085.1 Cyclobacteriaceae bacterium | reverse complement strand
CTGAGTAGTGATCAACAGTAAAGAGTCTAAATTTTTACTGTTAGTCGCTAATTTCCCAATAGTTTCAATGTCAAAGAACTGTCCAATATTCATTCCATCAGCAAGCTCTTTGATAGAGGCCATATAGTCTAGCCCATCTTGGTTTTGCTGATATATATTGGTGTATCCCAAATCCGTGCCAAATATTCCTAAGTTGAGCGCTTTACTATAATTGCTATTGTACTTGGATGTATTATCTGCGGTGTTTAGGATACTTGCATCATACTTAGTACCTGATTCTTTTAGTAGAACAGATATCTCAAGAGGAGACGGGATGGATTGAATTATCGAAGAAATGACTTCTTCTGATATTGCAGGCCCCTCTACTTCCAAAGAATCCAGTTCTTCAAGAAATGCTTGTTCATCAGCAGGTTTATTACCTGAACTACAGGCAAAAGACAGTGCGAGAATTCCAAAAAATAGTTTCTTCATATATTTACGCTTACGGATAAACAAAATTAAAAATTCATTTGCGTTTTGCAAATTATTAAACGGATTTGACTTGTCGTTAAATCATCCCTTTGCTTTTGGGATTTTCACTTTACCAAATGAGTCAATCACCTTTCTTAACAATTCGAAATACAAAGTAATATAGAATAATATTGTCATAATCCATATTACAATGATATTAAAGTAATAGGTGTCGAAATACATTCCGAGAAAGTGCTTCTTAGGAGCAAAGAAATGTGTTCGATAATCTAAAAGATGACCTGGATTGTCAGGAGTGTTAAAGATAGGATCTATTTGTTGAATCAACTGGCCCTTATATTCTAACAGACGTTCTTTAACTGCTATGTTTCTGACTAAATCAGACAAACTCTCATTGAAGTACTTGTCCTTATATTCATTGACATTGTAGTCAATATCGTCAGACTTTTCATAATAGTTCATCAATTTCTCTCTTTTGAGTACTGATAAATTGTAGGCATTAAGGTATTGATCCTTGAGAGTTTCAAGGTAGGTCACAAGCAATAGGTGAACTTGACTGTTGAATCCGTCTAACGAAAGAGCAATATCCAAATCTATATCCTCAATCCCTTTCTTGTTAGATTCTAGATTAAGTCTGTATTTCACAATATCCAAATCTTTCTTTACGATAGTCTGTAAAGAATCACTTTCTACGGAAATATTATTATTGATGAAATCAAGTTTCTTTTTCAGGGCCTTGATGAGATAAGAAGACTTGAAATCTGATTTCATTTCATTTTCTTCATATCGATAGTATGGCTGCTCGAAATCATTCTCTTTAAATTGATATACAGCCATAGCTTCATAAGCCCATCTAGACGCCATCATATCAGCTACAAAAGGAACTTTCCCTTTTGTACTAATCACGTCATTAAGTTTATCAAAATTGAAAAGGAGTCCACTAAGAATCATTTGTGGAATTAGGAGTAGTGGTATAATGACATATACAGTGACTGCTGAGTTAAAGGCAGAAGAAATATTCAAGCCAATAACATTGGCAAGGCAGGAGACTGTGAATAGTACTAGCCAGAAGCTAATAGTCATCCCATGTATCTCTAGAATCAAATTTCCAATCAAAACAAATGTCATTGTTTGAATGGCGGACATGGTAAATAGGATAGTTAACTTAGATAGTAGGTAACTATTCCAACTTAAATTGAGAAATGATTCTCTTTTTAGGATTTTACGATCCCTGATAATTTCCTCAGCACTGACTGTAAGTCCCATAAATAGAGAAACCACAATACTCATGAGCATGAACGCGGGAATATTATCGTTGAATCTAAATATATACTCCATACCAGTAGGAGAACTCTTATACCTAATGATAAATGCTAAGATCAAGGCCAGAAGTGGTGCTTCTAGCAGGTTGATCATTAAGTATTGCTTATTACTCAGTTTAGCAATCGTATCTCTTACAGTGAATATAAAAGTTTGTTTGATCTTAGATGGAATATTGAGTGCCTGAGGTGGATCTTCATTAACATCTTCTACTTTTTCAAATTGGAATTTCTCAAGATAAAAATCATTCCATTGTGTAGGGTTGATCTTTCTCTTATTTGTTAACTGGCCATACTCATCTACTACCTTGGCTTCAATTATATTGAAAACTTGCTCTGGGTTTACATTGGCACAACTCTCACATTGTCCACGCTTGGCATCAACTTGATTAGTAACTTCTTTGAAATAAGTGACTGCTTGAATAGGATTGCCATAGAATATTGGATATCCGCCAGTATCCATGATATACATCTTGTCAAACATTTTATAGATGTCTGAAGAGGGTTGATGAATCACTACGAAAATTAACTTTCCTTTAAGGGAAAGTTCCTTGAGTAAATCAATAACATTCTCTGAATCTCTAGATGATAAACCAGAAGTAGGTTCATCCACAAATAGAACAGCAGGTTCTCTGATCAGTTCAAGGGCAATATTTAGTCTCTTTCGTTGACCACCACTAATAGTTTTATCTAGGATACTACCGACTTTGAGATGTTTTCGTTGATCAAGTCCAAGACTGGTCAAAACATCCATTACTCTTTTGTCTAGCTCTTCTTCGCCCATGTTGGCAAAACAAAGCTTGGCATTGTAATACAGATTTTCATAGACTGTGAGCTCTTCGATAAGTAAATCATCTTGAGATATATAGCCTATTACTCCTTGTATTTTATCTTTTTGAGTAGTTGTGTTGTACCCGTTTATAAGAATTTCCCCTTTCGAGGGTTCTTCTATTCCGGCTAATACATTAAGTAATGTGGTCTTTCCGGCACCACTGGCACCCATGATTCCAATGAGTTTTCCAGGCCCTTCTGAGATATTTACATCACGCAGACCAATTCCTCCATTAGGGAATTTGAATTCAATGTTTTGAGCGTTGAATGATATCTGACTGATCTTAAGATCAGAGATGAATTGTGTTATGAGGTCGCTGTAATAAAGAGCATGTCCAATTGGAGTTTTTATAGTACTACCATTAGAGAATAGATAAACTCTGTTGGTAAGCATGATAAATCCATTAAGGATGATTTCATCATGACCCAGGTACTTCACAAAGTACATGTCTACACTATTCACCTTCATGAAGATTAGGTCTCCATGAATTTCTACATGAAAATGCTTTGCTTTTTCTTTCTTGATTGGGAATCCAGCATCATCAGTTTCCTCTTCTTTATTCGGATTTTCTTCTTCATCATTGACTGGTTCATCATTGACTGGTTCATTATTGACTAATAAAATGTCACTGAACTGAAGATTAGATACATCTTCTTGAAGTACGAACCCTTCAACTAGTTTGTATTCGTCTTTGACAATATTAAACACCGAAGAAATGGTGTCAATAATTTCCATCCTTTGAGGTGTGAAGTTCTTATCAGAACCTACAAGCTCAAGAATCTTCACTAAAACGACTAATTTCTGCTTTTGAGTAAGTGTTTTATTGATTTTCTTACAAAGACCTAGGGTCTTTACCGAATCACGAACAGAGGTTAATTTTCTTTTCTGTACAGGTTTTTCTTCACCTTCTTCAGTAGATTTTTCCTCACTTTCACCTTCAATTTTCTTTTTGTATCCTACGAATTTGTCGTATAACTCTAGGTATTCTTTAATAGAGTCTTGATCAAGCTCTTGTTGAAAAAAACCTATTACAAATTGCCTTTCTTTTTCAGTAACTCCACCATCTTGTTTAGTTATAATCGCAAACAGTTGGGTAAGTGCCTTTAATATTTCTTCACTCATGCTTTATGATTGACTCAGAATAAAGTGTTGTTTCAAAAAAAAATAGACAATCGTCTTAATTAATATGTTTTGAATTCGAATGGTAATTCTACTAACTCAGAAAATTCCTCACCGGCCTCTTCCATATCTTCATCATCTTCGTGAAAGTACCATACGATACTCATTCCGTCAATATCTTCTAAAGCCGAAAGGACATCCAAGATTAACTTTGAAGATGCTGTGTTGAAGTATTCTAATTTGAAAGTGAATTCAGTAGATGGGTTTGGGTCACTTTCATATGCTTCGATCCAATCTAATATTGGTTGATAGAATTCAGCTGAATCTTCTGGTAATGATCTTCCCGATAATTCGAAAATTCCATTAGCCTTGTCTAACATTATTTTAGGGGTATCTTCAGCGCCTTCTAGATTTAATATTTCCATGATAGGTGTCGTTTTAATCTATTTTGTTTTTAGTAATTAAATTAAAGTCTCTCAATAGAGGCTTTCAAAGCAAAGAATGATTGTCCAGTACCAAGATCTTGGAAATCTACTTCTAGTTTTTGCCCTGATTTTCTAGCCATATCTACGAAACCTAGTCCAGCACCACCTTTCTCAGAAATTTTGGTGTTTTTAATGATTTCTTTGTAGTAGGCCTTCAATCCATCTTTATCAAGTTTATTGACTGCGTCAATTTTATCTTGAACAATTGGAATGGTTTCATTATTCATTGGATTACCAGAGATAATGGTGTATTTCTCCTTTTGTTTACCTACCATAAATACTGCAGAATGACTCGCTTCTTGGTTATTGTCGGCATGTTTTACGATGTTTTGTAAACTTTCTACCATGACATTGAAGACCTTTCGTTTAATCGAAGAATCTTCTCCCGTAGAGTCCATATTTCGCTCTACCATGGCCAAAATTGATTTAGTAATTTCTTGAGTAAATTCACCTTCATAAGCTAAAATCAAATGATGGCCGCTTAGGCTTTGGTGCAAATCATAAATATATTTCATGTGTGGACAATTATTAGTTAGATGTTCTCAACAGTAATATGCTTAAATGTATTAACAATTTTGTTAGATGACAAGTCAAAAATCAATTCTATGTTTATTAGAATTTGATACCTATTAACAATACATCATCAGTTTGTTTTTCTTCACCCTTCCAAGATTCCCAATCGTGGTCAAATCTAGCGTGAGCATCTTTCATGGACTTATCATAGACTTCATTGATGATAGTTCGTAATCTTTTTGGCCCGAATTTCCTATCCTCAGGTCCTCCAAACTGATCAGGGAACCCATCTGAGCAGAAGTAGAATGAGTCTCCTTTTCCAAGGCTTAGTTTCGTGTTGGTAAAGTTTGTTTGATTCTTATAGATTCCTCCACCTATGGCAAATTTATTGCCTTTAATTTCTTCCATTTCACCTTCTCTCATCACATATAATGATCGGTGAGCACCGGCATATTCTACAGTTCTCTTATCGGTATTGATCTTACAAAGGGCGATGTCCATGCCATCCTTGGTTTTAGAATCGTCTTGGTCTTGTCTCAACGTAGTGGTCACACCTTCGTCTAATTGATCGAGAATAATACCAGGATCAGTGACTTTTCTACTTCGTACAATATCATTGAGTAGGAAGTAGCCAATCAAGGATAGTAAAGCTCCAGGAACACCATGGCCTGTACAATCAACTGCAGCTATATATATATCGTCACCAACTTTTACATACCAAGGAAAGTCACCACTAACGACATCTTTTGGTTTGTATAAAATAAAGGAATCGGCTAGCGCTTTATTGATAATTGCGTTATCAGGCAGGATGGCGTTTTGTATCCTTTTGGCATAATTAATACTATCATTGATCTTTTTATTCTTATTCTGAATCTCTAGTTCGATCACTTTTCTTTCAGTGATATCATGAGAAACTACAAGTACAGATTCCAAATTTTCACTTTCATCAAATTCAGGGATTGCATTGACTTGCATGATACGTTTCCCTTCCTCTGTAGGGAAGTCCATCTCCAGCGATAATTTGTCATTGGACTCACTTACTCCTGCAAGAATTTTCATCCATTCCTCAACAATACCTTCATTTAAGTCGGCTTCTGCGAGATTCTTATTTAAGAATTCAGAAGGAGCTTTACCAGTCATCTGTTCAATAATTGGATTTACATATGAGATAGGACCATCTTTCTCTAGACGAGTAATTAGGTCAAGAGAATTTTCAGACAAGGCCTGCATTTTACTTCGCATGCGCTGCTCTTGTTCAGCTCTTCTTCTTTCTGTTATATCTGTTGAGTTGACAATTATTCCATGTATCGCAGGGTTGGACATAAAGTTTGTACCTGTAGATTCAAGCCAAACTGAGCTATTATCCTTGTTACGATATTCATATTGTATAGTGACTTGTTGATAAGGATTGTCCAATAGTTGCTTGAACATGTCAGCGATTACCTCATGATAATCAGCAAGGACATAATCACTATCTTTAGTACCAATCATTTCCTCTTGAGAATAGCCGAGAATAGGCTCTACAGAAGGGCTTATATATCTAATGGTTTCATCTTCTTCATAAATGGTGATGACCTCAGAAGCATTTTCTAATAAAAGCTGCATCCTGTTTTGAGTCTTATTCACCTCTTCGATTTGCTCTTCAAGTCTAGCATTGGATCGTGTTAGCTCTTCTTGCGTTGCCTGCATTTCCTCCGCGTTTTGTCTAAGTACTTCCTGCTTTTCTTGAAGCTCATTACTCATAGTTTGAGACTCCTCAAGAAGCATTCTAGTGCGTTCATTGATTTTGATATTAAATACCGTCCTGGCCAATATCAAACTGAGTTCTTCTACAAACTTGACCTGGCTCTTGTTGAATGACTCAAATCCAGCAAACTCGAGTACACCATATACTTTTTCATTGGTGATAAGTGGAACGATCAAAATACAACTTGGCTTTTGATCCCCCAGAATACCTGATGAAATAGAGACGTAATCATCAGGAATCTCGGATCGCATAACTGTATCTTTTTCTGCAGCAGCTTGACCAACTAATCCATGTGCAAAGGAGAATTTAGTTTGAAGATGTTTTTTGCGATTGTAAGCGTAGCTAGACTTCATTTGAATTTCATAGAAGTCTTTTTCTTCATCTTCTTCGACCACATAGAATGCTCCTTGAATAGCACTGATTTTATTGATAATGAACTTGATTACATCATCACCAAGTTCTTCCAAGTTATTGTGCATTCTTAGAATTTCACCAATCTCAGCGACTCCAGTTACTATCCAGTTCCTCTCGGTATCTCTTTTGTCAGCTTCTATGAGGTTATCCCTCATAGCTATTAACGACATACCCAGGGCATCATTATCACTTAATGGCTCGAATTTCGCATCAAAGTCACCTTCTCCAATTTTATTGGCAAATGAGGCTGTTCGTTTGAGAGCTTGAACTAAGTCATTGACCGTATTGGCCATAAGTCCGACCTCATCCTTTGAGTTCATTTCCACTTTTTCTGGTAACGCTCCCTTGCCGACTAGATCCAATGTGCCTTTCAAATTATGAATAGGGGAGACGAGGTATCGTGAAAATAGAATGGAGATGAACGATGATATTAGTGCAATTATTAAACCCGAGATGAAAAATTTCCTTAACAAATCATTTGATTCAATATAGATTTCATCAAGATCTATTTTAGCAACCAGTCCCCAATTGACTTCAGGTACATTTCGCCAAGACGCTAGGACTTCCTTACCTCTATAGTCTACACCAAATCCGCTATGATTTTCTCCCATAATAGCCTTCTGAACGGGAATCATTTCATCTTCATCAGACAACCATGGTGCTGGACTGAGTGGATAGTCTAAATTTCTTAAAGGATTTAGAAATGTTATTTTTGATCCATTAATACCTTTGGCTCCGAGTATCAATTCTCCCATTTTTCCTAGACCAGTAGAATCCTGCAATATTGGAAATAATGACTCAAGCTTAAATTTGATAAATAGCATGCCAATGGTGCTCCCGAAATTGTCAACAATCGGAGAGCCATTCATGATATGATGACCTTGATCATCTACTTTTATAGCCGCACTGAAATGTTGTCCTTCCGTTGATTTTGTGAAGAACCCCTCATTGGGTTCAGCAAATTCAGTTCCTTCGTTTGATTGATCTGTAGTATACTTTATATTACCTATCATATCTGTGATCATAATCTCATCATACTCAAAGGCAGAATTAACATCTTGTAAATAGGTCTTAAGATCAGTTTCGGAAGAGGATGCCATCAAAAAACCTAAAAGTGAGTCAGCTTCCTCCCCATTAGTTGCAAGGGTGCTTTTTGTAAGTTCAGAGCCAGTGATGAGCTGTGCATTTTTATTGATATGTGAGAGGTAGGCTGAGATTTTATCTACACGATTTTCCACCAATACATTCAAGTTGTCACTTTGCCGTCTTTCGACAGACTTTTTACTCAAATTGTATGCTAGGTAACTTACTGTTGCCACCGTAATAATCACAATAGTAATTACAACAGCAGTTATTTTAGTACCTATTTTTATGTTTTTGAACATAGCTAATATTATTCGTTCTCTGTCTTATTTTTTTTAGTAGCACTCTCAGCTGCCGTCTTTTTGGCAGGTGCGTTTACCAGTAGGTTGAGTCCCTCTTCTATCCAAGCCTCTTCTTTTTTGTTAAAAGCAGTAAAAGATGCTAGCTCAACTATACCTATAACTTTTTTATTTTTCAACAGTGGAGTGATAAGTAGATGGCGAGGAGAAGCGCTTCCAAGACCAGACACAATATTGATGTAGTTTTCAGGAACATCATCAATATTCAATGTATTCCCCTCAACGGCAACTTGCCCTATTAGTCCTTCTCCAAAAGCGAAACTTAATGCTTCATTTTCAGCAATGTGAAAAGCAAAAGAAGTGTATAATTGTATCGATCTCTCCTCTTTAGAATCTTTCACCATATAAATTGCTCCTTGTCCAGCTTCTACTTTATTACAAATAGCGGTGAGTACTGCAGCGTGCTTATCTTTTTTATCACTATTAGATTTTATCGCTTGGTGGATACTGCTCATATCCAGATTGCTTTGTTCTTCATCTGCTGTAGCACTTAATTTTTCAGCCGATTTCTCTTTTGAATTGTTGTTAGAAAAAGACAACTGATGACCAATGGTCTCTTGATCTGTTTTGAAATTCAATAAAATAGCAATCAATCCAATGATAAGCGATAATGCCACAGTTATGTATATGCTATTAAGTACAGATGATAATTCTGATATATCATCTGTACTTAATGTGCTGACCCCAAGGATCAACTCATCTTGAAGGCTGAACAACTGAAGAGTAGTATATATCATACTGATGATAAATATTACTATGAAAATGAAGCTAATACGTGTGTATTTTGATTCCATGTTATAATACTATTTGTAATGGCTATTAAGTTCGTTTAAAAAATTTACTATTTCGTCAATTTTCAAAACATAATCTATATCCGTGACTTTCATCGCAGCAGTTGGCATTGTATCAATCATACATTCAGTTGGCTCCTGCACTATGGTAAGTCCCCCTTTATCCTTGATATGTTTCATACCGAGAGCTCCGTCTTTGTTCGCTCCAGAAAGTAAAATACCAATGGTCTTATCTCTATATACATAAGCCGAACTACTCAATGTAATGTCGATTGCTGGTCTCGAGTTATTGATCATTTCTTCAGTTGATAGGCAGAAGTGATTACCTAACTCAATTGACATATGATAATTGGAAGGAGCAAGATAAACATGATCTTTTTTGATATGCTCCTTATCATATGGCTCAGTCACAATAGTTGTGCTTTTTATTGAAAGAGCTTCGACAAAGCCATTTCTCACATGTTTTAATCTGTGTAAACACATAATAATAGGTAAAGGGAATTCTTTAGGGAGTTGCGAGAGGATTCTAGTTACCCCTTGGAAACTTCCAGCAGAACCACCTATAATAATGGCTTTATATTTATTACTTAAATTGTATTTATTCATTTCAAGAAATCATCCAAATAGCCCTGAAGAATTAGTCTTTAAATTTTTTATAAACTTTCTCTTCGTTATTCACAACGATAAACTTGTTCGCTATATCACACCAGATAAGCGACTCTTTTGAGCCGATTACCAAATACCCATATTTGAATAGACTTCCATGAAATTTTTTCAAAACTTCATTTTGAAGTGTCTGATTAAAGTATATCATTACATTTCTACAAAGGACTAAATCAAACTTATTGAATACATCACCTCTCACTAGGTCATGCTCTCTATATGTGACATTCATGACAAGGTTAGGGTCAAGCACTGCCATGTTCCCTTGCTCTGTGTAATGGTCTTTTAGTGTAGTTTTACCTTGAAATCTAATGTAATTTTTCTCATTGAGTTCCATGTTCTTCATGGTATACCTTCCTGATTTAGCTTTTTTTAGAATTTCTTTATCTAAATCAGTGGCAAAAATGGATGCTTTTTGAAGCAGCCCCATCTCTTTCAACATGATAGCCATGGAGAAAACTTCTTCGCCAGAAGAACAGCCTGCATGCCAAATTCTAATTTTATCGTGATTAAGCATAATTGCAGGAATGATATCGTCACGGAGGACTCTCCAAAACGAGGGATCTCGAAACATTTCAGTAACGTTGACCGTGATTTCCACAATAAAATCTTCAAAGAATTGCTTATCCTCACGGATACGCTTTACCAATGCATCAACACTAATGAATTTATGCATATCCATTATGCGCTGAATTCTTCTTTTGAAAGAAGACATCGCGTAATTGGTAAAATCATAGTCGTACTGCGATTTTACTACTTCTGCGATCTTCTTTATGTCTGCAATTTCGATATCCTTCATAGGATCATATTTCTTAAGTTGCTAGTGACTATACGTTGGCTATAAATAACTTATAGCTCATGTTTTACTTATTATAAATCATTAAGTGAAAACCAGATCTAATTCACTGAATGAAATATATTACTTTTTATTATTTAGTTGCTCTATTAGGAGCATAATATTTTCATTATCACTCTCATTGATTGAGACTATGCCTTGATATTGTTGATGCACATCAATAGTGTTTTGAATTGCATTAGTATCCAATATGAAATGAGATAAAATATCAACATAGTTGGATCCTACAATTTCCATATTCTCATCAGTCAATAAACTGTTCAACTTTGAATTGAATGCAATCACATTTCCTTGAGGGCCAATCTCTAAGTATACCAGAGCAGTTGTTAGTAATTCAACTTTTTCATCAAACGACTTCTGAGTGACTTCGAGCATATTTAGATTTTGAGTCAACTCCTCTTCTATCTCTGTTATTGAATGGCTTTTCACCTCATTAGAGGACTCAGATTGAGTACATACCATAATGGCATCTCCTGATTGAAGGTGATTGATATGAGCTATTAATGTCAAACGATCTTCACCATTAAGGGCTCTGATAATGAGTGTTTGCGTAAGAGTTGATGTACTTCTAAAAACCTCCTGTATCGATTCCGAAATATTTTTTTGATCACTAGAATCTACAATTGATGCTATATCCATACCAATCAGAGCACTTTTTGCATAACCTGAAAGTTTAGTAAAGAGAGTGTTGACATTGCTGATTATGCCGTCAGAATCAAATTCTACCGTAGCTACTGCGCTATCAAACGCATCAATGATACTTGATGTCTGCATTTCTTTTCTCGTAAACTCTTCCTGCGTTGCAGAAAGTTCTTCCATGTTTTGGCGCATCTCTTCTTCTTGCGCTCTCATTTGCTCAGTTAGCTGTTGA
The DNA here is from genome assembly GCA_034112085.1 of Cyclobacteriaceae bacterium. Classification (GTDB taxonomy): domain Bacteria; phylum Bacteroidota; class Bacteroidia; order Cytophagales; family Cyclobacteriaceae; genus JAWUWD01. The sequence goes on along the minus strand of JAWUWD010000093.1, from coordinate 35,101 downwards.
GAGTCTTCAAGTAGCTTTTTCGTTTGTTCGGTGTTTTTAACGTTGTGAATTGTGCCAGCAATTGTTTCCCCAACTCTTTCAATAAATTCTATTTGATGATCTGTAAACTCTTTGAATGAGGCAATTTCTAAAACCCCAAAAACATCTTTATTAACCTTGAGTGGTACCACCAGGATAGATTTTGGAGAAGAAGTACCAACTCCAGATTTGATGTGCGTATAGTCTTCAGGGACTTCTAAGAGATAAGTAGTCTTTTTTTCTATAAATGTCTGCCCAATAAGGCCTTCTCCAAAAGCCACCGACTCGTTGAAATGCTTTTTTGTGTCATATGCATAAAAAGCGATTAGCTTAAGTACCTCTTTGTCATTAGACTCGTCAGGAACATAAATACAGCCTATATTAGAGTCGGTATAATCTGTCAATTCAGCTAAAATAGCATCTCCAAGCGATTTTAAGTCTGTATTATGAGCTCTTAGAATTTCAGCAAATTTTGCCATTCCTATAGTGGCCCAGTTTCGTGCTGTATCTTCTTCAGAAACCAATTTGAGTTTGTCTTGCATACTAATGAGTGCATTAGCAAGGCTCCCTTCCTTGTCTTTTTCCTCATTTAGTCCCTCAAGCGTAACCTCCAAATTTCCCTCTCCAATATGATGAACAAAGTCAGAGGCTTGACGTAAATGATTTCCCAATGATTTTACCGAAGTAACGATCTTCCCAATTTCGTCCTCCTTTTTATATTTGAAATCTACAACTTCACCATCGGCTACTTTGCCAGTTAGATAGCCGATTTTACTCAATGGCAATATCACCGCATTAACCATTAAGAATAAAAACAGTCCAACGATAACTAAGTTGATAATCATAATAACCCACAGAGCTGTGGTGAAATTACTTTTTTGCGTTTCAAAGTCTGTGATTATCGAGGTAGTGAGGTCATCTATTTGACTGAAAAGAAGTTTTTTATAATTATTGAATTGATCTAATGACTGCCTAACAACAGGGTTGGGAACTAAGATTATGCGCTCAATTTGGTAAGACACTTCTTGATATGTTGAGTCCACTAACTCGGTTTTAGAGGCATTCTGGATAATAATAGAGTCAACTTTAATGGGTTCAGAATGGATGAGGTTGAGTGCTGAGATAGCCTCTCTCCAATTCTTTCTAATTGACTCGGCTTGAGATTTGATATTTGTATTTATAGGAAGGAAGATTAGGTTCGATCCAGAGAGAGTTCCTCCATTGATAAGTGTTTCTATGTTTTTGTTAATCTTAGAACTTGTCAACAATAGATCTTCTTTGATGTCAAACTCATTCTGTCGAAAGATTTTTTTTGAGGTGTTGGATAAGTATTCAATTAATGATTGAGAACGGTGAGCAATGGCAAGTGCCTTGCTGTGTTGATCAATTTTATTTTGAAAAAAGTTAATGAAGAGCATGTTTATGATCAACATCACACCAATGATCACAAACATTAGGAAAACTCTCCTTTTTAAAGAAGCATTTAAGAACTTCAATAGCATAAGTAATTGAATGTTTTTGGTTTGTTGTAAAGCTTGTAAGATACAATATATTGTGTGTAATCCATAAGATATGAAGATGACTTAAAATCCTTTTGCAATGTTTTTAATATTACTCAATAAGACACGCGAAATAATCAAGTAAGTGAGTTTTTATCAAAACAAAAAGGGAGTAGCATAGAAGACTTCGGTATCCTTATCCAACCTTGAGCGGTTAGAAAAAGCACTTCAATATCTTCCTCTTGTTTTTCTTCGTATTCCAACATCACTTGTCGACAACTGCCACATGGTGAAACATCCGTGAATTCGGTCGTATCTTGCTTGCGTCCAACTACGGCTATTTTTTTTATTAGCGTATCATTGTGATTAACAGCAGCGTTGAAAAGCGCTACGCGCTCTGCACATAGACCTGATGGATATGCTGCATTTTCTTGGTTGGAACCCAGCACTATCTGATCGTTATCTAATAGTATTGCTGCACCTACAATAAACTTTGAATAAGGGGAGAAAGCTGTTTTACATGCTTTTTTCGCATGTTCGATCAATAGTCGATCACTTGATGACAATTCGTCATTACTTAAAATCTTATATTCAAAACTGTGAGTTGTATTATTTGTCATATATATAATTCAAAAACGGCATTCAATATAGTGAAATATTCTATAAATGATGTCTATTCAAAAATCTCACGTATAATTAATATCGTATAGTGAGCAAGTGTTTTTTTTGCATTTTTCATGGGGTTATTTTATGATTTCTTTTACATTTGGGACCTAAATTTAGAAAGAGATATATACCGGATGAAAAGAATATTGATACTCGGTGCAGGTAGATCTGCATCATCGTTGATTGATTATTTGCTCAAGCATGCTGCTGCTGAAAATTGGAAGGTAGTAGTAGGTGATTACATATTGGAGATCGCTCAAGAAAAAGTTGGGGAACACCCAAATGCTGAAGCCATTCATTTTGATGTAATGGATATAGAGGGTAGGACTGATGTAATTCGAACGGCCGATATAGTTATATCTATGCTTCCTGCCAGATTCCATATATATGTGGCAGAGCTGTGTGTTCAGCATGGTATAAACTTGATCACAGCTTCTTATGTGTCTGAAGAAATGCAGGCTTTGGATCAAAAGGCAAAGGCAAAAGGCATTCTATTACTCAATGAATGTGGACTCGATCCCGGAATTGATCATATGTCAGCGATGAAGGTAATAGACCAAATCAGAGAAGAAGGGCATGAACTAATATCTTTTGAGTCTTTCACTGGCGGACTATTGGCACCTAGTGATGAAGATAATCCTTGGGAGTATAAGTTTACTTGGAACCCTAGAAATGTTGTATTAGCAGGGCAAGGGACTGTCAAGTTTATTCAACAGGGTAAATACAAATTCATTCCTTACTATAAATTGTTTAAGAGAACTGAATTGGTGCATATTCCGGGTCACGGCTATTTTGAAGGTTATGCCAATCGTGATTCATTGCAATACAAGGATGTATATGGATTGCAAGGTATCGACACACTGTATCGAGGCACCTTTAGACGACCTGGATATTCTAAAGCCTGGGATGTCTTTATACAGATAGGTGCTACTGATGATACATATCAGATGGAAGGTGTCAGTACCATGACTCATAGGGATTTCATCAATTCTTTCTTGTCATACAACCCAAATGATTCTGTTGAGTTGAAGTTAGCTCACTACTTAAGTTTAGATATCGATGGACCTGAGATGCACAGATTGAGATGGGCAGGTCTATTTTCAGATGAAGTCGTGGGAATAGAAGAAGGTACACCGGCTCAAGTATTAGAGCAAATTCTAAAGAAAAAATGGACACTCAATGAGGATGATAAAGATATGATCGTCATGTGGCATAAGTTTGACTTCTTGGACAACGGAAAGCATCGTCAAGTACAGTCCACAATGGTAGCAATCGGGGAGGACACTATTCATACAGGTATGTCAAAGACTGTTGGATTACCAATGGCGATCGCAGCTAAATTGATACTTCAAGGAAAAATTGTAGCCAAAGGAGTTCATATTCCAATTCACAAGGAATTCTATAATCCTATTTTGGAAGAGTTGAGTGAGTTGGGGATAGAGTTGTCTGAAGTGGAGATGGACTTAGACTAGATTGTATCCAATTTTTTTAAAATTCTCTTTCCACGAGATTTGAACCCAGTCGATCCATGAGGTAATTGATCTTCTATTAGTACGGTAAGTTCATTTTTTAGATCTGGTTCTAGTAAGGTTACGCGATATAAGAGCTGCATTGCGTGAACTTTTACGGCAATAGGTGAGCTGCTAGCTGCCAACCATTTAAAACACTGGTTGGTTAGCAAACCAATGTTTTTCTTGGGGAGCTCTTCTCTTGCAAGCAATCTCAAACAAGCCCTTATTACCGAATAATTGGTATTTGCTACAACCTTTACTGATACATGCTCAATGAAAGCGGGGCTAACAAAAGCATGATTTTGTTCAGTGACTTTATCCATGATCCAAGAGGCACGTAAGGAAATTTTATCGTCTTCCAAAAAAGCAAATTTTTGAAGCTCCTTGAATAGAAGAGGGAATTTCATGACGGTGCTCAGTATATATTGCCAATGTTCAGGTGAGCGTTGTTTGGCTATTTGGATTTTAAGCTCTTTACTAGTCACTTGATTTTGGTGTTAAGCCCATCACTTCTTCTAAAAAATTGATTGTTTCGACTCTGACACTATTTAGATCCATTGAGTAGTGCCTAGAATTAATCGCGTGACTTCCTACTTCGGTAAACGCAACTACACTTCTATCTTCTTCAGGAGTTCCTAGTACCTCTAGCATTCTTTTGATTTTCTTCACAGAGATAACTTTATCTTGCTCTTGTTCATTTTTGTGAAAATATCCAACGAAAGCAGGTTGTTTGACTTTTTCAAAAGTCTTTATTGTCATTGTTTCCCGAAGAAGCTGTTTCAAAGCAACCAAACCTTCAATGCGATAGGTTGTAGTCCAGTATTTCTTCACTTCGTCCGTAGCTTCAAAAGATCTTTGTTCTCCACCAGCGATTAGTCGTGCAACCTGCAATCCCCATGGTACTGTCAATATATCAGATTTTTGATCATAAAGATCGATGTTCGGACTATACATGACTAAGCCATCAATGTCAGGATCGTTAGATGCAAGATAAAGTGAAAAAGTACCACCTGTGGAGCAACTCATTAAAATGACCTTCTTTCCAAGAAGTTTTCCAATGGCAACTGCTTCCTTGGCAGAATGCATCATTTTTTCGACACTTAATTCTTTGAAAGGTTCTGGTTCATTGGTCCCATGTCCAGCAATTCGGGCCAAATACAAATTCATGCCATAGCGATCGGCAATTTCTTTATGGATAGGAGCACCTTCTTCTGGACTTGCAGAAAAGCCATGAATATAGACCAAGGCATATGGTGTTATTGTATGATTACTATCAGCCCAGACAATTTGAGCATTATTACCGGGCTTTAAATATGGAGTATTGTCTTCTTTTCTTTTTACAAAATCTGAAAGTTCACTAAGTTGGATTTGAAGTGAAATAGGGTAGTTGTCTACAGTAATTGAATCTGGTGATGGACCTACCAAATAGGCTACCACCAAAACGATTAATAAGATTCCAATTCCTTTTAAATACTTCATGATATTGAAGCCTCATACCCGACATCAGCAGGTAAGTTAGGCTCTTCGGCTGCTTCTACTGCAAGCTGATCACACCGTTCATTTTCCGGGATCCCCGCATGACCTTTAACCCACTGAAATTTGACGTGATGTTTTTTATAGGCGGGTATAAATCTCCTCCAAAGATCGGGGTTTTTCTTTTGAGCAAAACCCTTTTTCTGCCAATTCCAAAGCCATCCTTTTTCAACTGAATCAACCACATACTTAGAGTCAGAATAGATGGTGATTCTTGACCCTTCATTTTTGAGCGTCTCAAGTCCAACAATCACTGCCAGTAACTCCATGCGGTTATTGGTTGTTTTTCTAAACCCATCAGAAAGTTCTTTACGATGCTCCTTGTAAAGCATTACAACTCCGTATCCACCATTGCCGGGGTTTCCCTTGGCGGCACCGTCAGTATACATTGTAATCATTATAGGGAAATATTGTCTTTGAATATTTTGACAGCAATTGCCAATAATATAATACCAAATACTCGTCTCAGCACATTAAACCCAGCCTCGCCAATTTTTCGTTCTAACCAATTACTGGTTTTAAGAACCAAGTAGACAAATGCAAGGTTAATGATAATGCCTATAAGAAGATTGGGTACTGCATACACAGCTCTTAAGGAAAGAATAGTAGTCAGCGTTCCTGCGCCAGCAATCATAGGGAAAGCCAAAGGGACAATTGATCCAGTTCCCGTGTTTGGATCATGCTTAAAAAGTGTGATACCTAATATCATTTCCATTGCAATGATAAACATCACGATCGCTCCTGCTACAGCAAATGATCCAACATCTAATCCAAAAAGCCCTAAGATTGAGTTTCCCAGAAATAGGAAAAGGATCATTAAAGCACCTGCTATAAAAGTGGCCTTACCAGAATGGATTTTACCTTCTTTTTTCCTAAGGTCAATGACAATTGGGACAGATCCTAAAATGTCAATGACTGAAAACAGAATGAGGGATACTGAAAATATTTCTTTGGCATTAAACATAGTCTTTATTTTAATAATAGACTGATACATTATACTACTGGCAATACTAGTAAAAATTACCAAATCGGTGTGTGGAATTTGGCGTTAATTTATAATAGATAACAAAGCCATTTTGTACCCTGCCAGACCAAATCCAGCGATCAACCCTTGACAGTGGCTGCTGATTAGACTTTTGTGACGATATTCTTCACGTGCGTAAATGTTTGAAATATGGACTTCGATCACTTTTGTTTCGATTCCTGCAATAGCATCGGATATGGCTACTGATGTATGGGTATATGCCCCAGCATTAAGAATTATAGCATCGTATTCAAAACCAAAATCATGCAGTTTGTTGATGATCTCTCCTTCTACATTTGATTGAAAATAATCCAAAGAGACTTCCTTGAATTCTGACGTCAGTGACTCAAAAAACTGTTCAAAAGTTTGATTACCATATATTTCAGGTTCCCTTTTACCCAGGAGATTAAGATTTGGGCCGTTGATGATGATGATTTTCATAGATGTAAATATAAATAACAAGATAGAATCAGCAAAGATGATAGGGTTTACTCTTTGATGTATTTGTTTAATTTTGAAGATGAATTGGGCACAAGCCATCACTTTTTTTAAACAATACCTCAAACTCGAAAGATCGTTGTCTACCAATACGATTGAGTCCTACGGAAGAGATGTTGATAGTTTTTCTGCTTTCATTAGGGATGAACAATCATCTCCATTGAAGATCAGTGCACATGACTTACAAAGTTTCATCGAACATTTGAATGAAGAGGGCCTGAAACCTCATACACAGGCGCGGATGTTATCAGGTATTAAAGCCTTCTATAAGTATTTATTGTTTGAAGAGTATATAGAGGCTGATCCTACCTCACTAATAGACACTCCTAAATTAGGGCGAAAGTTTCCAGATACACTGGAATATCATGAAATAGAACAGCTTTTGGAGGCCATAGATCTATCTATACCAGAAGGTCCTCGAAATAGGGCAATGCTCGAAGTGCTGTACAGTTCCGGTCTTCGGGTATCAGAACTCGTTGCTTTAAAGCGTAATCATGTTTATAAAGATGTTGGATTTATTCGAGTGATAGGTAAAGGGAATAAAGAGCGACTTGTGCCCATTGGTAAATCTGCGTTGAAGCATGTTGGGCTTTATTTGGAACATTCTAGAGTTCATGTTCCTGTTCAGCCTGACTTTGAAAATTTTGTATTCCTAAATAGGCGCGGTAAGTCACTCACCAGAGTGATGATCTTTACTATTATCAAAAAACTAGTCGAGAAAATTGGTCTTAAAAAGAAAGTAAGTCCACATACGTTTAGACATTCATTTGCCACACATCTTCTAGAGGGTGGAGCAGATTTACGCGCGGTCCAAGAAATGCTAGGGCACGAATCTATCACTACTACTGAGATTTACACCCACATGGATCGGGACTATTTGCGTCAGGTTGTGCTGGATGCACACCCGAGGAGTTAGATGAATCAGTTGTTGAGTCGTATGATTTAAACTATTCACGGAACAACTGATTCACTACCCAACTTTGTAAAATACCCTTATCTTTGCTCCAAATAATAAGAACCACGTGTACAAACTCATCTTCCGTCCTATTTTCTTTCTTTTCGATCCAGAAAAAGTTCATCATTTCACTTTTATTCTGTTGAAAATTACTGGTAAGATTCCAGGAATGAAATCATTGCTCAGATTGATGTTTACATATGAAAAACAGTCCCTAGAAAGAGAAGTTTTTGGACTTAAGTTTAAAAACCCCGTAGGTCTTGCAGCAGGATTTGATAAGGATGCGAAGCTGGTAGATGAATTGGCGACATTGGGTTTTGGATTTATAGAAATAGGAACACTCACCCCTAAGCCACAACCGGGAAATGATAAACCAAGGTTGTTTAGACTCAAAGAAGATGGAGCGATCATCAACCGAATGGGTTTCAATAATGGTGGAGTAGATGAGGCCGTTGCGCGATTAAGGAAAATTAACAGCAAAATACTAATAGGTGGGAATATAGGCAAAAACAAATTCACACCTAACGAGAAGGCAGTCAATGACTATGTTTCCAGTTTCGAATCACTTTTTGATGTAGTAGATTATTTTGTGGTCAATGTAAGTTCTCCCAATACACCAAACCTCCGTGCTTTGCAGGATAAGGAGCCATTGCAGCAATTATTGACGTCTATACAAATTCAGAATGACAAAAAAGGGAATCCTAAGCCTATCTTATTGAAAATAGCTCCAGACTTGACCACTGAGCAACTTGATGATATAGTGGAGATTGTGCAGGAAATCAAATTGGATGGACTGATTGCCACAAATACAACAATCGATAGAAGCGGACTTAATACAGCTACGGATAGAATTGAAGAAATTGGAGCAGGAGGTCTTAGTGGAAAACCTGTTAGAGATCGATCCAATGAAGTAATCAAATACCTTAGAAATGAGTTGGGTAAGGACTTTCCCATAATTGGAGTTGGCGGCATCATGACACCACAAGATGCAGTGGATAAAATGAAGGCAGGAGCAACATTACTTCAAATATATACGGGCTTTGTTTATGAAGGTCCAGCCTTTGTTAAACGGATAAATAAAGCCCTGTCGAGAAATCCTTAATATGCAATTCTCATTCGACTCATTTTCCTTTATTAAGTTACATGAGTTTTTAATAATTAAAGGATGGGGATATCTTACAAGTCCAAAACTTTAAAATGAGAGCTAAATATCATTTAACGTCTTCGATTGCTGTAATTGCATGTCTTGTAGTAGTAAGCTTATTAATATACAATAATTACAATAAGCCAGTTTACTTCACAGAAGAAGGACAATCCGAAGCGTACAGCAATGCTCCATATGCCTTTAGAAATAAGGATGATGCTAATGCACGATTCGATTATGAACAAAGGATGTTGATAGACCCTTCAACAGGAGTTATTCCAAAAGAAATTCATCAAAAGGAATTGATATTTGCATCGAAACTGCCTTCCAGAAGTGCAAAAGGAGAGAATGCAAAAGCTGCTTCTGCATGGGATAGGAGGGGGCCCTATAATGTTGGAGGGAGAACTCGAGCCCTTGCTGTTAAATCAACTAATTCGAGCATTATACTGGCTGGAGGAGTCTCGGGAGGGCTCTGGAGATCGACAGACTCGGGAGTATCTTGGACGAAATCTACGGGAGTTTCCGATTTACAAAGTATAACGGCCATATCAGAAGATCCTGTCAATGCTAACACCTGGTATTATACTACAGGTGAACTCCTTGGGAATTCAGCTAGTGGAAATGGTGGAGCAAGTTACCGAGGAGATGGTGTTTATAAATCTACAGATGACGGGGTGAGCTGGACAGTCCTAGCTTCCACCTCAACTGATGTACCACAGAGCTTTGAAAGCTTTTTTGACTTTTGCTGGAATGTGAAAGTAGATCCGACCAATGGTAATGTATATGTAGCTACATATGGAGTGATACATCGAAGTACTGATGGAGGTGTGAGTTTTAATATTGTTTTGAATAGTAATACAGGGTCTAGTTATTCAGCATATACGGATTTGGTAATTAGTTCTACAGGCGTGTTATATGTTACGATGGGTAGCGATGGAGATCAACAAGGTGTTTTTAGATCTACTGATGGCACTACTTGGGTAGATGTTACCCCGTCTTTTCCTACAGACTATTCACGTGTAGTCTTCGATATTGCAGCTTCTAACGAGAATATTTTGTATTTCTTGGGATATAATTCTTCTTCAGGGGCACATTTTCTTTTCAAATACACTTATGTTTCTGGAGATGGATCGGGAGCAGGAGGAACATGGGTAGAACGTACAAGTAACATTCCAGCGTATGGAGGCAGTGTTGGAGATTTTGATTCTCAAGGTGCTTACGATTTATTATTGAAAGTGAAGCCAGATGATGAAGATGTTGTTTTTATAGCAGGAACGAATTTATATAGATCTATTGACGGGTTTGCTACATCTCCATCTAGTAGTGCTACTGCAATTGATAATATACGATGGATAGGTGGATATTCTACCAACAACAATGTAAGTACTTATACCAACAGTCATCCTGATATGCACAGTATTGCCTTTATACCGGGAAGTCCTGATGAAATGCTTGTCGGAAATGATGGAGGAGTACAGCTATCCACTAATAACCTTAGAAATGTATCAGGACATGAACCAGTAGAATATACATCATTGAATAATGGATATTTCACAACACAAGCTTATTCAGTAGGAATTGACCGGTTCACCGCAGGCGATAATCGTATTATTGTGGGACTTCAAGATAATGGAAAATGGTCTACAACAACTGCTGTTGAAACAGATACTTGGGGAGAGGAAGCAGGAGGTGGAGATGGCACTTTTGTAGCTATAGTTTCTGGACAAAATATTAGATATGCTGGAACACAGAATGGATCAGTTGCTAGAGTAGAGGGTAGTGATCCAGAAAGCCCAACAAACGCAGATCATGTACATCCATCAAGTGCCACAGGTCAATTGTTCGTCAATCCTTTCATGCTAGACAAGAATGATGAAGATATCATGTACTATCCTGCCGGAAGATATATTTGGCGACACAATACCGTCTCATCGATTGAAACAGGGTGGAATTTTAATGGGACGAATGATAGTGGTTGGAGTCAATTAACGGGATCTGATGTTGGTAATGGTAGTACAATTAGTGCATTAGATGTTTCTGATAATAGTAGTGCTGATGTCCTTTATTATGGCACCGATGATGGTCAAATCTATAAATTGACAAATGCTCAGGCTACAAGTCCCACTTCTACAGAAATTTACACAAGTAAAGGGCTTCCAAGTGGTGCTTATGTGAGCAGTATTTCAGTAGATCCAGATGATTCAGATAATGTGATGGTAACATTTTCAAATTATAGTATACAAAGTGTTTTTTATACAACCGATGGAGGAACTTCATGGACAGATGTAAGTGGTAATTTGGAAGAAAATACTGATGGTAGTGGTGATGGTCCATCTGTGAGGTGGGCTGCTGTAACCAATCATGCTAGTTTACCTGGTTTTTTTGTTGGGACAAGTACAGGGCTTTATTCTACAAGTACGCTCAACGGAACTTCAACAGTATGGGAACAAGAAGGAGATGGTAATATTGGTAATGTAGTTGTAGCCATGGTTGCGGTTAGAGAAGTTGACGGTACTGTAGTAGTTGGTACACACGGAAATGGAGTTTATAGCTATACAGCTCCAAGTGTAAGTACTCCAGATATTTCATTTGAGGTGGCAACATCACAAGCAGCAGAAAGTACAACTTTAACAAGTGGTTGCCTCGATTATACTGACTATACCATTAACATGACTATTGAAAATGGCCCAACTGGAGATGCCATTGTCACATTATCATCCAGTGGAACAGCAACTGATGACTATGATTTTGAGTTCACTACTAATTCTGATTTCTCATCTAAGAGTACATCCTTAACTTTTCCTGATGGAGATAATTCGGATCAGTCTTTCCAAGTCAGGGTATATGATGATGAAATAATTGAGAGTGATGAAAATATTGTGTTTACCTATATTATCTCAGGAACTACAGATGCTCAAGCGGGTAGTAGTAATCAAACATTCACTTACACTATTAATGACAATGATGAAACACCATCTGGGTCAATAGTATTATTCAGTGAAGATTTTGAAGGGGGAGCTGTAACACCAACAGATTGGTTAATAGGTCAATTCTCAGCAAGTGCAAGTGCGTGGGTGGTGGGTACAAATGGAGGGATGTCAGGTAGTAATAGTGCATATGTTTCAGATGATGGCTCGTCATTGAACTATGATCAGAATAGTGCATCAGAGATTTTGATAAGAACATCACTTATAGATGGCACTGGAGAGAGCAATATGCAATTGTCATTTGACTTTAAAGCAAACGGGCAAAGTGGTTTAGATTATGGTAGTCTAATGTATACTACTGATGCGGGAGGAGTAAGTGGCTTCTTAAGTTTTGACGGGAGTAGTACTTCTCCTTATGTAGGCGTGACAAGTTCGACACAAAGAACAGTGACCTTGCCAAGTGCTCTTGATGGACAGCAGTTTTATCTTGGTTGGAAATGGGACAATAATAATAATACGGGGAGTAATCCACCTTTTACAATAGACAATATAGTAGTGACATCAGGGAGCGCAAATTATACCACAGCAACAGCATTAGGAACTAATGAACAATACCTCGGACCAAATCAGACAGTGTATTATTATGACGATGCTACTGGAGATTTGATAGCAAGAATAGAAAATACATCATCACATGACTACGGGTGTACTACTATTGCTGTTGATCGTGCTGGTAATTCGGGACAAGAGCTTTGGAATGCTGGAGCTGATAAATCAGTCGCTGACAAAACTTATTTGATCACTCCGGCCAATAATAATGTTTCTGGAGCATATAATGTAAGGTTTTATTTCACGGAAACGGAAATAGCAGGATGGGAGACAATATCTGGTAAAAATAGATCTGTTATGACAATTGCTAAATCAGGAGGGAGCATGTCCAATATTAATCCGTTAGACCCAGAGGCAAATGGCACTACCAATTATCTTGCCTCGGGAAATGCTATAGGTACTTTGGGAGATGATATTTATGTGGACGGCAGCTTTAGTACAGGCTTTTCGGGGTTCGCGATTGGTGACCCAGGAATGTCGATGGTATTGCCTATCGAATTACTCTCTTTTGAAGGACGCAATCTGTCCAATGACATTCTATTAGAATGGATTTCGGCATCAGAGAGAAACACAGATAAAATTTTTATTGAGCGCTCTGTTGATGGAAAGAATTTCAGGCGGATTGGAGAAGAAAAAGCACAAGGGGATAGTTTTACTTTGGTAGACTATTCTTTTTTAGATCAAAACCTTTCCTATGGGAGATACTACTATCGACTTAAGATGATTGATTTAGATGCGACTTTTGAATATTCTAAAATGATCAGTGTGGTACAAACAAAAACCGATTTTAAAATACAGTCAATTTACCCGAATCCAGTCAACGATTTTGCAAACATCTATCTCAGTAGTGAAGATCGTGGAATGGCTGAGATAAATGTGATAGATCAAAATGGACGGGTAAATATTCATATGGAATATAATTGTAAAACAGGCATTAATGTGGTAGGTATTGATGCATCAAGATTACAATCTGGGTCATATGTTGTCACTATTCGTAAAAATTCAAAAGTGTTAAGTTCAAGGTTTATCAAGTTATAGGTGGAATATCGAATTGGTCTCTTTCGTTTTAATATATATTTCATAGTTTTGCTTTCTTATACACCCTAGATGGCAGAGAATACCTATAAAAACACATTTAAGACATCCAATAAAAAAGAAGAGCAAAAAGAGAAGAAAAAATTCTCTTTAAAGTTTGAATTCGTTCAAGACAAACGATTTCAGTTAGTCTCTGGCTTTTTTCTAATCCTACTTTCCATTTATTTTTTGACAGCATTTCTTTCGTACTTATTTACAGGTAAGTCAGATCAAAGTGTAGTTGAGGCAATTAATCAAACCGGATGGATACAGTCTGGCTTGGAAGCTGATAATTGGTTGGGGGCATATGGTGCAATGATCTCTCATTATTTTATTTTCCAATGGTTTGGTTTGGGCTCATTTCTCATACCACCATTTCTTTTTGTACTGGGTTATCGAGTAGTATTCCAAAAAGCACTGATTCCTACAGGTGCTGCATTTGGCTTTGTTCTATTCTTTGTGCTTTGGTTGAGCTTACTATTTGGCTACATTATTTTTCATAAAGAAGGACCGACTGAGTGGTCATTCCTAGGTGGTGGACTTGGATATTATTTAGCAAGGTTATTTGACAGCCTCATTGGGTGGGGAACGTTTCTTTTATTGATATTCTCATTACTTGCATTTATTGTTTACTTCTTCAATGTTACTACCCTTTTTGGTTTTAATAAGGATGATGAAGATGCGAAAGCAAATTCAGAGGGGTTAATCCCAGAAGAATTGGAAGAAGAGAATGATGAACTATTTGAAGAAGAGGAATTAGATGATGAGAAAGAAGAAGTGGGGAATGAGTTGGATAGTTGGACAGTTACCACTAATGAGGAAGTTGTAGAGGAACCGGAGGAAGAACAGACTAAAGAAGTTGGACAAATACTAACACCTGTAGCTAAAAAGCCAAAAGAAAAAACACCCGACTTAGAGCTTGATGTTGAGATTCCAGAACCTGTTGTAGAAGAGGAGCCTGAACCAGATTTCACAGTCGATGAAGTGGTTTCGGATGTGGAAAAAGTTGAGAATCAAGAAAATTATGATCCTACGCTAGACTTAGGAACTTATCAATATCCGAGCATTGACTTACTGAATATATATGAGACTGGTAATGTTCAAGTGTCTAAGGAAGAACTCGAAGAAAATAAGGATAAAATTATTAATACCCTTCATAATTTCAAAATAGGGATTTCGAGTATCAAAGCGACTATTGGCCCAACGGTTACTCTTTACGAAATCGTACCTGAAGCAGGAATCAAGATATCTAAGATCAAAAACTTGGAAGATGATATTGCGTTGAGCTTGGCAGCATTAGGTATTAGAATTATTGCCCCGATTCCAGGGAAAGGAACAATAGGGATTGAAGTGCCTAACAAGAATAGAGAAATGGTTGGGATGAAGTCTGTACTAAGCACAGACAAGTTCATGAAGAGTAATATGGACTTACCAGTAGTGTTGGGGAAGACCATTTCCAACGAAATATTCATCATAGATTTGGCCAAAATGCCGCACTTGTTAATGGCAGGAGCAACTGGTCAAGGTAAATCTGTGGGGATCAATGTATTATTGACGTCACTGCTATACAAAAAGCATCCTTCACAGTTGAAATTTGTATTAGTCGATCCTAAGAAAGTGGAGCTTTCGTTATTTAATAAAATCGAAAGACACTTCTTGGCAATGCTTCCTGATGGGGAGGAGGCGATTATCACAGATACTAAGAAGGTAGTCAATACACTCAACTCTCTTTGTATCGAGATGGATACGAGGTATGATTTACTTAAAGATGCTGGCGCTAGAAATCTAAAAGAATACAATCAAAAATTTGTTAGCAGAAGATTGAATCCTGAAAAAGGCCATCGATTTATGCCATTCATCGTATTGGTAATTGACGAGTTAGCAGATTTGATGATGACTGCTGGAAAAGAAGTAGAAACACCAATTGCACGATTGGCACAATTAGCGAGAGCGATTGGGATTCACTTAGTAGTGGCAACGCAGCGACCTTCAGTCAATGTGATTACCGGTACGATCAAAGCAAACTTCCCTGCAAGACTTTCTTTTAGAGTGACCTCTAAGATTGATTCTAGAACTATCCTTGATTCAGGTGGAGCTGACCAGTTAGTAGGTATGGGGGATATGCTATTCTCACAAGGGTCGGAGATTATTAGATTGCAATGTGCATTTGTTGACACTCCAGAAGTGGAAAATATATGTGACTTTATTGGAGAGCAGAGAGGCTATGAGACTGCCTATATGTTGCCAGAGTTTGTCGGTGATGAAGAAAGTGGCAGTAAGTCCGATGTAGACTTGAGTGATAGAGATGCCATGTTCGAAGAGGCAGCACGATTGATAGTGATGCATCAGCAAGGCAGTACTTCACTTATACAACGCAAGCTTAAACTAGGTTATAACAGAGCAGGGCGTATTATTGATCAGCTAGAGGCCGCTGGAATAGTTGGGCCATTTGGAGGAAGCAAGGCTCGTGATGTGTTGATTCCAGACGACTATAGTTTGGAACAATTATTGAATGAGTTGAATAATTAACAAAGTGTTATATTAGGAATATGAAAAGAATTACGATGATGTTGGTGGTGTTGATGATCGCAGCGATGACTGCTCAAGCTCAATATGACCAAAAAGCAAAAACTATTTTGGATGCGATGAGCGCTCGATATAAAATGACACCTTCTTATGTTGCGAAGTTCTCGACCGCGTTGGTCAATGAGACTGAAGGACTTAATGAAGTGTTTGAAGGACAAATAACAGTAAAAAGCGATCAATATATGCTGAAGACTGAGGAGCAAGAAGTGATCAATGATGGCACAACAGTTTGGACTTATTTACCTGATGTAAATGAAGTCAATATTGATACCTACGCGCCAGATGATGACGAGATAACACCATCATCAATATTTGATGAGTACAAGAATGGCTATAAATACATTTGGTTGGAAAACTCTAAAGAACAAGGGTTTGATTGTGATGTCATAGATCTGATTCCAGAAGACGCTGTTAATGCTCAATTTTTCAAGATAAAAATGGTTATTAGTTCAAAAGACAGAACATTGCTCAAATGGACCATGTTCGAAAAACAAGGTAACAAGTATATCTATACTATTAGTGACTTCGATGATAAAGCTGCAGTAGCTGACGCGATATTTAAATTTGATAAGAGTAAATATCCTGGAGTTGAGATTGTTGATTTGAGATAAGATGATAAATATTCACAAATACCCCAAGGTTTTCAAAACCCTTGGGGTATTTTTGTTTTACGCTGATGAAGTATAATCAGTACAGTCTTAATTTTCCACTAAAAAGGTTTTATGACCAGAGCAGCTTTATTTGATCAAATCAAACGAAAAAAATCATACCTCTGCGTAGGACTGGATACTGATATCGACAAAATTCCCAAGCACTTATTGAATTTAGATGATCCTATCTTTGAATTCAATAAACAGATCATTGATGCTACCAGTGAATATTGCGTGGCTTATAAGCCAAATATCGCTTTTTATGAAGCTCTGGGTAGTAGTGGGTGGGAAAGTCTACAAAAGACCATCGATTATATCCCGAAAGACATTTTCACCATAGCTGACGCGAAGCGTGGGGACATAGGTAATACTTCTCGATTATACGCTAAAGCCTTTTTTGAGAAAATGGGTGCTGATTCTGTAACTGTTGCTCCTTATATGGGTAAAGATTCTGTGACACCATTCTTGGACTTTGATAATAAATGGGTAATTCTATTGGCGCATACCTCCAATGGTGGGAGCCAAGATTTCCAAACATTGTCCACAGGTGAACATACACTTTATGAAGAGGTTATTTTGAAAAGCCAGCAGTGGGCGACACCCGAGCAATTGATGTATGTCGTTGGAGCAACTCGTGCTGATAAGATCGCAGAGATAAGAAACTTGGCGAAAGATCATTTCTTTCTTGTGCCTGGAGTAGGAGCGCAAGGGGGAAGTTTGGAGGAAGTCTCTAAAGCAGGTATGAATGATCACTGTGGCCTATTGGTCAATTCCTCAAGAGGGGTTATCTATGCCTCTTCTGGAGAAGATTTTGCTAAAAAGGCAGGAGATGCGGCTAAGGCACTTCAATTGGAAATGAGTCAATACTTGGACAGCTATTTACCTAAATAATTCATCATGCAGGAAGCGTTTTTACATTTTATATGGCAATACCAATATTTTGATAAAAATGATCTCTGTACTATTGATAGTGAATCTTTAGAAATATTTGATCAAGGATTTTTGCAAACTAATGCCGGTCCTGATTTCTCTCAATCCCGAATTAAGATTGCAGATATACTTTGGAGTGGAAATGTTGAGATTCATGTGAAATCTAGCGCATGGCTCCAACATCACCACGATACTGATAAGGCATATGACAATGTCATACTGCATGTTGTTTGGGAGAATGATAAAGAGATCACTAGAACAGACGGATCTAAGATTCCTGTATTAGAACTTAAAGATCGTGTGGAGCCCTCATTAATTGATCGATATAAGAAGTTGATCAATCAGCCACAGGATATTCTTTGTCAAAACCAAATTGAACAGGTCGATCACCTCACTAAACTGTCAATGTGGGACAAAGCATTAATGAATCGATTGGAGAGGAAGGCAGAAGAAGTAACTGATCTTCATAAACAATTGAAAGGAGATTGGGAGATTGTTGCCTATCGGTTACTCTGCCGTAATTTTGGATTCAAAATCAATAATGATGCTTTTGAAATGTTGTCGAAAGCATTGCCTTTGAAATACATTCATAAACATGCCAATAATATCCATCAAGTGGAGGCTTTGCTACTTGGTCAGGCTGGATTTTTAGATGAAAAAGAGGGTGGTAACTATTATCTTGGATTGAGAAAGGAATATTTGTTCCTATCCAAAAAGTATCAATTAGAGATATTGAAGATGAATCAGCATCAGTGGAAATTCTTGCGGTTGCGACCAGCCAATTTCCCAACATTGAGGCTGGCTCAACTGGCAATGACTCTTGTCAATCTAAAAAATGTCTTTTCAACCATACTAGATACGACCTCTTTCGATGAACTTAATAAGTTGTTGGTACAACCGACCTCTGAATATTGGTATACGCATTATCATTTTGGTAAAGAAGGCAAGAGTCAAATCAAAAAAATTGGTAAGTCTTCAGTCGAAAATATAATAATCAATACCGTAGTTTCAGTCCTTGCCGCTTATGGTAAAATGCATCAAGAACAAGAATATCTGGATAGAGCAGTGAGTTTTCTACAGCAGCTATCTCCTGAAAATAATCGAATTACGCGCCAATGGAAATCTCTGGATCAACCAATAAAGACAGCTTTTGACTCGCAAGCGAGTATAGAGCTGTATAATGAGTATTGCCTTAAGAAGAGATGTCTTAGCTGTAACGTAGGAGTCAAGCTGCTCACCAATCTAGACTAGATATTATGGTCAAAATTCTAAATATTTTCTTCATAGTTTTGATCATCTGGTGGATTTATAAAACGCAAAAAACTTCAGGACTTAGGAAATATTTCTTCCCTACTTTAATCATTAAACTATTGGCTGGAGTTGGTGTTGGACTGCTGTATTTCTACCACTATGGTTATGGAGATACCATAGGTTATCATCAAGATGCTATTCTATTAAGCGATCTGTTTTTAAAAGACTTCAGTGCGTACTTCAAAGTGCTGGCAGGGTCAGCTGAAGAGAACTCTCAATTCATCTATTCCAACCAGCCGAGAGCTTTCTTTTTAGTTAAATTATTAAGTCTAGTTCATTTACTAACAGGACAAAACTATTGGCTTTCAGGGGTTTACTTCTCACTATTCAGTTTTGTAGGATTTTGGGCATTAGCCAATTCATTGGTGAAGTATTTCCCTTCAAACCGATTAGGGATATTAATAGCGCTATTGTTTTTTCCTTCAGTAGTATTTTGGAGTTCAGGAATTATTAAAGAGAGTATAGCGATGGGCGCGTTGATGATGTTAATCAAATTGCTCATTGATTGGTTATTTACTCACAAAATAAGTTGGAAGAGAATAGCTCTTTCATTTATCCTCTTGTTTTTGGTCTGGCAATTGAAGTACTACTATCTTGGTGTATTTTTAATTGCAGTCATACCGCTAACCATCACTGAAAAAATTCGTAAAACCAATCGATTCACTCTTAATAAATATGCAGTATATGGTGTCTTAGTGATAATACTTGTTGGCCTGATCTCTCTTCTGCACCCAAACTTTCATTTATCCAACATCTTCCAAGTAATAGTAGACAATCATGATCTTTACGTTATTAGCTCTAGACCTGATCAGCTTATCCGCTACCTTGATCTACAGCCTAATATTTGGAGTATTGGCTATTATTTTCCGCTAGCAATTTGGTCAGGATTTTTTAGGATGGGGATATGGGAGGTAAATCAACCAATTGAATATCTGATTGGTATCGAGAACTTTGTGCTTTTAATATTCGCAATTGGTGCTCTTTTCCAAGTCTGGTATTTGAAAAAGAGCCGTTACAATTTATTAATAATATCAGCCATCCTTTATGTTGCCTTACTCACCGGTTTCTTAGCAATGTCTGCACCGAACTTGGGAACACTTGCTAGATATCGCGTTGGGTTTCTGCCTGTATTGGTTCTTCTGGTTTCATCTAACAATCCTTTGTTGAATTACTTGAAAAGCAAATTCTCAGTGAAAGTTGAAGATATTAGTGAATAGCAGTACCTTTGCCCTCAAATTGATAAAGACATGGAAAACCCGATAATAATTTTTGGAGCTAACGCGCTAGGTAGAGCCGCTCAAGAAATGTTCACAAGCAGAGATATCGTCATCTACGGATTTTTGGATGACAAAAAAGAAGAGCATGGCAAAGAGTACGGTGATGTATCCGTTTTAGGCAGCACTTCTGACGATGGCTTTTTGAAGTTGATCGGGAAGAAATGTCAAGCTTTTATTGCGGAGGATGATAATAAAGTAAGAAAAGCAACTGTGAAAATGCTGAATGAGCGTAGGAAAATAATGCCTGTTAACGCTATTCATAATCAAGCTTCTATTGCTCAATCTGCTCATATCGAACATGGCAATTTCATCAATGCTGGTGTTATAATAGGAGCCAATGCTAAAATGGGAAATCACTGTATTTTACATACAAATTCCGTAGTCGATTTCGAATCTATTCTTGGCGATTTCGTGCAAATTGGTGCAGGTAGCATTGTGAATAATGCTGTGGAAATAGCAGATGAGGTGTTTATAGGATCAGGCGTGACCATCGTGTCAGGAGTGAAAATTGGAAAAGGAGCTAGAGTAGGGGCTGGATCAGTGGTGATCAGCGATGTAGCAAAAGGAGCGACTGTCTTTGGTAATCCGGCACAAGAAATAAAGAGTTAATAAAGAGTCTTAAATTTAAGGTTCAAAGCTTCATGCTGACTTCGAACTTTATACATAGTACAACCTAACACCCTGCTGAAACAGGGCTGAGTTATGAAAAAATATCAAGTATTACTTTACTATTGCTATACGCCTATAGCAGATCCTGATGTCTTTAGAGATGAGCATCACCTTCTATGTTTGGATAACAATTTGAAGGGAAGAATCATTGTTGCACCAGAAGGACTTAATGGGACAGTTTCCGGACTGAAGGAAGATTGTCAGAGATACATGAACATTGTCAAGTCTGATCCTAGATTTGATTCACTGGAATTCAAAATTGAAGATGTCGAAAATGACGCCTTCAAAAAGCTGAATGTACGTATCAAACCTGAAATCGTATTATCGGGTTTTGATCATGTGGACCCCAATCGCGAAACAGGAATACACTTAGAGCCTAGTGAATTCAAGAAGATGAAGGATGACGAGGATGTGATCTTGTTGGACTGCAGGTCAAATTATGAGCATGGCGTGGGGAAGTTCAAGAATGCCGTGACAATGGATATTGAGAATTTCCGAGATATGCCAGGGAAGCTTGAAGAATTGAAACAGTACAAGGATAAAAAAGTTCTGACCTATTGCACAGGCGGAATCAAATGTGAGAAAGCAAGCGCATATTTACTTGAACAAGGATTTGAGAATGTATACCAACTTCATGGGGGTATTATCAAATACGGGATTGAAGAAGGAGGAGAAGATTTTGATGGTAAGTGTTATGTGTTTGACAATCGAATAGTCGCAGATGTCAATACAGTAAACCCGGAAGTATACGCTATCTGTCACATTTGTAATGAAAAATCGGACAGAATGGTCAATTGTGCTAATTCTGAATGTAATAAGCATTTGTCGATATGTGAAAAGTGTGGTTGGGAAATGGATGGAGCATGCTCTACAGAATGTAAAGAAGCTCCTGAGAAAAGACCTTATGATGGAACTGGTTACTACCAAAAGGACACTAAAGGTTATAACCCATACAAAGGATTCTATAGAAGTGCCAAAACCGAAGAATTTTTATAAGGATTGAGTTCTTTTTGATTTATATTAGAGCTTCTCAATATCTATTCTTATGTCCAAAATATCTGAAACTGATCTAATATTGAATGAAGATGGTAGTGTTTACCATCTCAATCTTAAGCCAGAGCACATATCAGATACGATAATCACTGTAGGCGATCCTAATAGAGTGCATAGCGTAAGTAAGCATTTCGATGAAGTGGAATTCGAGATGAATAAGCGAGAGTTTATTACTCATATTGGAAATTATAAAGGAAGACGAATTACGGTCATTAGTACAGGGATGGGTACTGATAACATTGAGATCTTCTTCACAGAATTAGATGCACTCGTTAACGTTGATCTGGAAACAAGGGAGGTGAAGTCTGAACATAAGAAACTGAACATTATTCGAATTGGGACTTCTGGAGCTATGCAGCAGGATATTCCGTTGGGTTCACATCTGGTCTCGGATTATGCCATTGGGTTAGATACTTTGATGTGTTTCTATAACCTTCCCCAAAATGAGCGAGAGGAAAGGATTGTATCCAATATTCAGCTGGAGACTGGGATTTCATTCAAACCGTATATTGCTAGAGGCTCACAATATTTAAAAGAGAAAATTGCTAAGGAGATGATTACTGGTAATACAGTGACCTGTCCAGGTTTTTATGCGCCACAAGGCCGAAAGGTAAGACTAGAACTCAAACACCCAAATTTGATTGATGATCTTAATTGTTTTCATGAAGATGACTTTTGGTTGACTAATTTTGAAATGGAAACAGCTGGGTATTATGCATTGGCAAAATTACTAGGGCATGAAATGCTGAGCGTAAACGCAATTATTGCTAATAGAATTACCAATAAATTCTCTCCTAATGCAAATAAAGTGGTGGATGATTTGATTCTAAAAGTGCTGAATAATATCTAATTAAATAGCAGTAGATAATTCCAAAATTTGTTTTTTCGCAAATGATGGGTCATAGTTATTGTAGAATCCAGATAGTATCCTATGAACGATTTGTGATACAATAAGCTCTTCATCTGACTTATCTTCCTTTCCCAGCCAATAGATTCGTTTTCGATGTTTTTTCATATCATCTACATACTGCTTTGCATGATCATATTGCTCGCTAGTAAATGAGAGTTTGAACTTTGCTTCTAAAGTTTCCATATATGCCTACTTTTAGTCAATTCAAATTTGCAATAGACGTGCCAAAGTAATCAGCCTATACGATAGAATTAAGAACATTATCATTCAACAAATGACCGAAAAAGGGCAATAGTGTTCATTATCGAATGATTTGGTTTGTCAGCAGGCGCAATGTTATTTTATATGTACCTGTCTGATCAGACCAGCTTTAAACTATCTATATTTGTGATATTATACTTTATGACTGATTACGAATTACACACACTCCCCAACGGAATTAGAATAGTACATAAGCAAGTTTCACATACTAAAGTTGTGCACTGTGGATTTATGCTCAATATCGGAAGTAGAGATGAACCTGCGCACTTGCAAGGTATTGCTCACTTTTGGGAGCACATGGCTTTCAAAGGCACGAATAAAAGGAAAGCTTTTCACATCCTTAATAGACTGGATGCCGTTGGAGGCGAGCTAAATGCCTATACTAGTAAGGAGAAAATCACCTTTCATGCATCGGTACTTGATGAGCATTTTGAGAAGGCGGTCGAGTTATTAGCGGATATTACTTTTGACTCCGTATTTCCTGAGAAACAGATCCTGAAAGAAAGGCAAGTGATCCTTGAAGAAATGGCGATGTACCAGGATGCTCCGGAAGATGCTATTCAAGACGAATTTGACTATGTGGTCTTCGGAGATCACCCAATGGGGATGAATATTTTGGGAAAACCAGAGATCATCAATAAGTTCGAGAAAAAGGATTTTGAGAATTTCATCAAGAATAATCTAAATACCGAAGAGGTTGTCTTTACTTCAGTAGGCAATATGCCGATGAAGAAAGTTATTAAGCTTGCTGAAAAATATATTGCGGGTATTCCACGGATGTCTGCAGGTAGAAAGCGAATAGCGATTAGTGGTTATAAGTCTATAAATTCAGAAATAAAACGTTCTATTACCCAATCACATTGTGTTATTGGAAGACCAGCATATTCATCAACGGACGTGCTGAAAATTCCATTTTTCCTATTGGTCAATTTATTGGGGGGGCCAAGTATGAACTCAAAACTGAATTTATCTCTCCGTGAGAAACATGGATTGGTTTACGCAATTGATAGTTCATACACTAGTTACTCAGATACAGGATTGTTTGGAGTTTCTTTTGGGACAGAGCCAAGTCAACTCAATAGAAGTATTTCATTGGTCAATAAGGAACTCAAATCATTTAGAAATACTGCGATGGGTGTCAGGCAATTGCATTCAGCCAAAGAGCAGCTGATTGGTCAGATAGCCATGTCAGAGGAAAACAATGCGAGTTTAATGCTGGCGATAGGGAAGAGTATGTTGGATAAAGGACATGTAGAGTCATTAGAAAGTATTTTTGAAAAGATTAGAAGTGTGTCTGCTGAGCAAATTCAACAAGTTGCTCAAGAGATGTTTGATGAGGACACATTAAGTTGTTTGACCTATATCCCTAATTAGGATGGACTTCATAGATAAGGAACTTCAAAAATATATTGACGACCATACTACAATTGGCCCCAATGTCTTAGCTGAGCTAGATAGAGAAACATATGCTACTGTGATGGTGCCAAGAATGCTCTCGGGACATTTACAGGGGAGAGTCTTGACCATGTTGTGCCATATGATCAAACCAAAAAATGTACTTGAAATTGGTACATATACGGGCTATTCAGCATTGTGCCTTGCGGAAACATTACCTGCTGATGGGAAAGTAGTGACGATTGATGTTAATGAGGAGCTGGAAGATATTGTGAGAAAGTATATAGATAAAAGCGATTACACTGACAAGATTGACTATCGGATAGGGGATGCTATAGATGTTATTCCAACATTGGATATCTCATTCGACTTAGTATTTATTGATGCCGATAAAGGCAATTATTCAAGTTATTTTGAAATGGTACTTGATAAGATGCCTAAAGGTGCATTTATCATTGCCGACAATGTCCTATGGAGTGGCAAGGTTTTGGATAAGAATAGGAAAAAACTAGATAGAGATACAGAGGCCATCGTTACCTTCAATAAGAAAGTTCATGAAGATGTCAGGGTGGAAAATGTATTGTTTCCAATCAGAGATGGATTGATGGTTTTAAGAAAAATCTAATATGAAGAAGTTTGTTATAGGCTTATTAATTGTACTGTCTCAGACACTCACCTTTGCGCAAGGTCCTAGAGTCCCAAACAAAATGTCGATAGGCAACATGCGAATCAAAATCACTGATGGTGCACGAGCTGAGATTCAGAAAAATGTGGATGATCTTACCAGACATCCCAAATACTTCAATGCTAAGGTAGATCTGGCAAATCAATATTTTCATTTTATCGAAGAAGCTTTTCGACAGGAAGGAGTGCCTGAAGAGATTAAGTATTTGGTGATTCAAGAGAGTGGATTGATCTCAGATGCTGTTTCCACATCCAATGCGGTGGGTTATTGGCAGTTCAAGGATTTCACAGCTGTAGAGGTCGGTCTTAGGGTAGATAGGAATATCGATGAACGTAAAAATATATATGCTGCATCTATGGGAGCAGCAAAGTATCTTAAAAAGAACAATGGTTATTTTGACAATTGGTTGTATGCAGTTCAGGCCTATCAAATGGGTGCTGGAGGGGCACTGAAAGTTACAAATAAGAAGCTTTATGGAGCAAAGCAGATGACTATAACAAAGAAGACTTACTGGTATGTGAAAAAATACTTGGCACATAAAGTGGCTTTTGAAGATGCAGTAGGCAAGTCTAAACCATCCGTTTACTTATCTGTATATAAGTCAGCTTCTGGTAAGTCACTTAATGATGTTGCTAAAATATTTAAACTCAATGAAGAGGAGTTAGCAAAATATAACAAGTGGCTAAGAAAAGGTAAAGTTCCTTCTGATAAGAAGTATGCGGTGATCGTGCCAAATAAGCAATTAGTGAAAATAGCAGAAGGTAAGGATAAATCTTCAAAGCCTAAGAAGCTATTTGTGAAGAAGGTACCGAGCTATAATCAAGCTCAAGCAAAATTATTTCCAGTCATCAAATCATGGAGGGGTAGGGCAGAATACTCTGGTAGAACTGTGAATGTCAATAGGTTGCCTGGTATCGTAGGACAGAGCGGAGATAAGTTAATCGATCTGGCTAAAAAGGGAAATCTAAGTCTAAGTGACTTTCTCAATATCAACGACATTGAAATTGATCATAGAGTAATTGAAGGAACTGCTTACTATTTTAAAAAGAAAAAGTCAAAGGCTAAGTTATATTATCATGTGGTGCATTCTGGTGAGACTTTGTGGTCGATTTCCCAAAAGTACGGACTGAGTTTAAAGAAATTACTGACTAAAAATAGGCTAACTGAAAGTGGAGATTTGAAGGTAGGGAGAGTTTTATGGACCAGACATATTCGTCCTGAACATATTGCTGTGGCATATGAAGAGATGGACGATCTTGAATCTGTAGCAATAAAGGTGAATATCAGTGAGCCAATTTCTGAAAAAGAGATAATGCTGGATACTATATCGCAAGATACGATTAGCCATTTAGAGCTTTCAATGATCCCGGTAACTAATTTACAGATTGATACAATTGGGTATAACCAAGTAAAGCATATTGTTAAAAGGGGAGAGACCTACTATAGTATTGCCAATCGATATAATGTTCGAGTCCTCAAACTTGTACAAGATAATCAACTTAAGCTATCAGATAAATTATCTATTGATCAACAATTGACTATTTTGGTGCCTTTTGATCAAGAGGAGGAAATATCAGATAGTGAGGAATTTAAATTATTTCATGTAGTAGAAAAGGGGGAGACCTTGTATAGTATTTCTAAGAAGTACAGTGTTTCTATAGAAGAAATTATAAGGATCAATGATAAGGAAAATGGAGAGATCGCTATTGGAGAGCAAATAAAGTTGTCGAACTATAAATAATATGAGTTATTTCAATATTAATGATGAAGTAATTAAAATTAGTTAGTAATATATAATATATTGGAAGTCAAATAATGAATCATATTCATGGGACATCGAGAGCCTTAAAGTATGATTTAGAAAAGAAAGAATATAGATGGCAGACCCTAAAGCAATTGACTTGGTAATGTTGGTGGATGACAACGATACTGACAACTTCATTAGTAAGAGAATCATAGAGATTACTAAATTTTCAAATGAAGTGGAAGTGAAGAACTCAGGAAAGAAAGCTCTTGACTATCTGAAAGAACATTGTGATGATGTTGAGAAACTCCCTGACCTTATTTTCTTGGACATCAACATGCCTATTGTAGATGGATTTGTGTTTCTATATGAATTTGAAAAATTCAACGCTACCATTAAGGATAAGTGTAAAGTTGTGATTTTGTCTAGTTCAGACAATAAAAGAGATATTGATAAGATAGTGAACAATGATCATGTGATCAAGTTTATAACAAAGCCACTTACTGAGACATCGTTATCAGGAATACGGCTGTCAAATTAGCTTTTAAGTACAATAACAAAAAAAGGTAACATTTCTGAATGTTACCTTTTTTTGTTATTGTACTCTTATCAGTAAGAATATCTGCTAATGAAATTAGGAGTGGGTACAATTCACATTAAATATTAATGTGAGTACACCTAAGTTGATAAGCACCGTCTATAGTGAGAATTTAATTCACATAAAAAAACCGCTATATGTAGCGGGTTTTTTATGTCTTTATGTTTTTGGCTAGCCAAATATGTTATTTAGTAAGCGTAAATACCCAATTACCAGAAATGGCTTCATCTCTACCATTTCCATGAATACCATCGCCATCCTCATCGATAAAATTGAATTCTAATCGAGCCGATGAGTCTGAATCAATGAATAGAGTCATAGATAATTGATCATTAGTTCTTGTAATTCCAACAGAAGAAGGGCTTGCGTCAGAAATTTCATTCGTAAATGTCCATGATCCACTAGATTCAATATTAAAAGGACCTCTATCAGAAGAAACAGCTGCTGGGAGTGAGGTAGAGAATGAATACCCAGCATCTTTACTACCATTAAAAGCAATAGTAAATCCCGCGTAATCTGTTGTTCGGTCATCTCCGGTACCAAATGTTACAGTGCCAGCTGTCCACGTACCGGTAATTTTGTCGAATAATTGTTCTTCCGCAGATAACTTAGGTTCATCATCACCACATCCAACAGTGACTAAAACAACCATTAACACTATACCGCTCAACAAATAGTTTAATTTTTTCATTATCTCGTTTTTATATATTTCTTATTTAGGTTCTGCCTTGACTCAAATATATTAAATGTTTGAGTAAAAAATAAATAGATACGCCATTTATACACAATCATGTTGGTGGTAACCAGTTATTTGTAGTCATTAATGTTAATAATGCTATTACAATGGGCATATTCATCTTTCTGATTAGAAGCAATTACAGTGAGTGTGTCCTTGGAAATAGAATTAACATGGTATTGATACCATTCGATTCCTTTTTGATCTAGATTGGACGTTGGTTCGTCAAAAAGTAAAATTTCCGAATCAGAAAAAAAACATAACGCCAATTTAAGTCGTTGCTTCATCCCAGAAGAGAAATTTTTGATGTATTTATTTTTAGCATTGTCTAAGTAACTAGCTGAAATGAGTTTGTCAACATTCATTTTAGGAGCTAATTTTTTGAACTTGAAATGAAAATTCAAAAATTCGATTAAAGTGAATTCTTCGATCATTTCTAGATAAGGTGTAGCGATTGAGATATGTTGATAGATCTCTTCGTTCGGTATATGGGCTCCTATATCATACGATATGTTTCCTGATGAAGGAAGGAGGGCTCCTGCTATGACTTGTATTAGAGTTGACTTTCCACTGCCGTTTGGGCCAGTGATAGCATAACTATTACCCGAAGAGAGTGTTGTGTTGAGATTCTTGAAGACCCACTCATGGAGGTATTTCTTTCCAAGGCCCTCTAGTTCAATCTTCATTTGTATCAGTAAGAGTACCCTTTCATTACGCCTCTGTCAGATCCTCTGATGAACTTAATAATAGTATCCCTTTCTTTTGATGGGGGAAGTTCCAACTCTACCAAGTCAAGGGCTTTAGAATTATTCAGCCCTTTTAAGAATATGTAACGGTATACTTCCTGAATTTCATTGATCTTTTCTGAAGTGAAACCCCTTCTTCTTAGCCCAATAGAATTGATCCCACAATAGGTAAGTGGCTCCCGAGCAGCTTTTGTATAAGGTGGCACATCTTTTCTCACCAACGACCCTCCTGAAACCATTACGTGAGCCCCAATGTTAACAAACTGATGAATTGCACTAGATCCCCCAATGATAGCGTACTCATCGATGCTTACATGACCGGCAAGTTGAACGGCATTGACAAGGATGCAATTGTCTCCAATAATACAGTCATGCGCCACATGCACGTAGGCCATCAATAAACAGTTTTCACCAATTTGTGTTTTGTGTTTGTCGATTGTACCCCTGCTTATAGTTACATATTCTCTAATGACAGTGTTGTCACCAATGATTGTTTGTGTGTCCTCACCTCCAAATTTTAGATCTTGAGGAACAGAGGATATTGAAGCTCCTGGGTAAATTTTGCAATTTTTACCAATTCTCGCACCTTCAAATACGGTTACGTTAGATCCTATCCAAGTGCCTTCTTCAATCACAACGTCTTTATGAATAGTCACGAAAGGCTCAATGACTACATTGTGAGCAATTTTGGCTTGCGGATGTATATATGCTAGAGGTTGATTCATTATCCTTTTTTTACAATGCTTGCAGTAAGGTACCCTTCACTGACTAATGTTTTTCCTACAAATGCTCTTCCGTACATTTTTGCTATTCCTCTTTTGATGGGCCCTTGGAGATAACAATCCATGACTAAAGTGTCTCCAGGAAGCACCATTTTTCTAAACTTAAAACCTTCAATCCCTAAGAAATAGGTCCAGTAGTTTTCGGGGTCTGGCACAGTGTTTAACACCAATATCCCTCCTACCTGAGCCATTGCCTCTATTTGTAATACACCGGGCATTACTGGGTTATTAGGAAAGTGGCCTTGAAAAAATGGTTCGTTAAAGGATACATTCTTTACACCCGTC
The DNA here is from genome assembly GCA_034112085.1 of Cyclobacteriaceae bacterium. Classification (GTDB taxonomy): domain Bacteria; phylum Bacteroidota; class Bacteroidia; order Cytophagales; family Cyclobacteriaceae; genus JAWUWD01. Next base: position 5,025 of record JAWUWD010000093.1, on the reverse strand, counting down.
ACACGTTCAGCATCCAAATGGATGATCTTATCCACTAACAAGAATGGATACCTGTGAGGTAGAATACTTGCTATTTTGTTAATATCATAAACAGGAGGCAAGTTGATGTCATATTTAGGGACATTCTTTTTCGCATCCTGCTTCATCGCCTTTTTAAGCTTTTTTGCAAAAGCTACATTGGCAGCATGCCCAGGTCGAGCAGCCAATATTTGCGCTTTAATAGGTTTTCCAGCAAGGGCTAAATCGCCCATAACATCCAGTAATTTATGTCTTGCTGGTTCGTTTTTATATCGGAGTTCAACATTATTAAGGATGCCTTCCTTTTTCACCTCTACTTTAGGCTTGTTGAATAGCTTAGCAAGATTATCCAATTCATGATCTTCAACAACTCGATCCACGATAACGATAGCGTTGTTAAGATCACCACCTTGAACCAGATTGTTCTTATAAAGCATTTCTAACTCATGTAAGAAACAGAATGTTCTACAGGAGGCGATTTCTTTTTCAAACTGACTAATGTGAGTTAGGGTTGCGTGCTGACTTCCCAATACCGGAGAGTTGTAGTCAACCATTACTGTAACTCTGTAGTCATCCAATGGTAACGCAGCAATTTCTACATCTCTAGCTTGATCCCTGTAAGAAATGCTTTCAGTAACTTCATAAAAATCACGCAAAGCATCTTGTTCTTCAAATCCAGCTTCTTTTAAGATGTTCACAAAGGCTATCGAACTTCCGTCCATAATTGGCGGCTCTGGTCCATCAAGCTGAATCAATACGTTGTCGATTTCTAGCCCAACTAATGCGGCAAGTGTATGCTCAACTGTATTTACTCGTGCTTCACCTTGTTCTATAGTTGTCCCTCTCGATAGATCAACTACCAAGTCCACATCTGCATCTACGATAGGATGACCTTCAATATCAATTCTCTGGAATTTGATTCCGTGTCCAACTTTAGCGGGTAAAAAAGTCATATTGGCATCTACTCCAGTATGTAATCCTACCCCAGATAAAGTGACCGATTTCTTAATCGTTTGCTGCTTGGTATTCATGCTTATTTGTTCGCTGATCAATTAGTCGGCAAATTTAATGTTTTTTCTAAGTCCATACATGTTTTATCAATCATAAATAGCAAGGTAGATTCAGCGAGCAGGCATAAATTGGCAATTTTTTTTTAAAAATAATCATTTTGGCACCCTTATGAGTAGTTATTTTCTCTAAATCAGTCCAATATCTCTGGCTTTGTCGTAAGCCTTAATAGATCCAGAAGTTTGCAGCTTATGCGTGATATTTTCGCGATGTGTATCCACAGTCAACTTGCTAATCTTCAATGCAGTATCTATTTCCTGACTTTTGGCTCCTTTGCCGATCATTCCAAAAACTTGCTAGCTGAGTTAATGTCTGTCAAGGTATTGATCTTCTTGTTAGGAAATTCAGTATTTGAGTTCTGACAATCAACCACATAAACTGTTTATTGGGTGTAACTGAGTGTGTTTGTAGAATTCCGTTAAAGGGAATTTTAGGGAGCTGTTTCCAAAGGCCTGGGGCTCTTGAATATTTATGGCGTTTTTCATATAGTACATGATCGTCCTATAGAATTTTGAATGACCTTCATGAAACGAGGTTGATCTTCATACATTGGTATGTGGCTCGTCTGCTCACCAAACCATAATGATTCAGTTCCTAAAGAGTTTACCATTAGCTCACTTTTAGCTTTTGTTGAAAAATCATATTCTCCAGAATATAACGAGAGTAGGGGGAATTTCCGAAGGTCGGTCATCAGCATCCCAGTCCAGAAATGCTCCATTAATGTTAAAAATGTCATTCCAAATACAAAAAAAAAGCTGCCAACTTCAACTTTTTCATAGTTCTCTGGGCTGGGGCCAATATCTTCATTGATATTTCCAAACTTTAAAACATGTCTGATAAATCAATATTCAACTATCATTTCACCTAGAAGTGAAGGGTCTTTGGTGCATGGAAATTTTTTGTATTTCTTATGAAACTCTTAATAGAAAGCTGAGCTTCTATTACCAATAGCTTTCTTGATTTAAGCTCCTGAGGTAAAACTATTTACAACAACATCGCCATCAATCCTATCTGGATAATCCAACAGATACTGTAATAATATGGAGCCTATGGTCGAGTGACCAGCAACATTGAACTTGCCTTTTAGACCTAGAAATTCTATGAAATCGTTAAGTCCCGAAGGATAATCTGATAAAGATTGTAAATCATGGAGCAGTGGTACTTGCAGTGCCTGAATAATCATAACGGATAGCAGTGCTATGTTCTGGATCAAAAAAAAATCGTGAAATGGGAGAGATATTCTAAAGTTAACCCAAAACCACCACCCAGAATTATAAGTAGCTGATTATCAATGTTTCTGATGATTTCACGACTCAATTGATGACCAAATATATTTACTAAATACTTATACATATATTATTTAGGCTTCTTTAAACGACATTTTTTTTGATAAAATTATAATTATTACAACATGTAAAACTCTACTTGTAGGTAGTGATATTAAGAAATAATTTGTGTATCTTTAATTGGTTTAACGTAATAATTATAACTATGAGAGGATTATTATCATTATTAACTATCACCATTATCCTATTGAAACTGTCTGGTTGCGGTAAGGATGATGGCCCGGGAGAAGTAGCACTTACGGAATCCGAGATTACTACCCAACTTCTTACAGGAGCATCTGTTGACGCGAATGTTGCAGACTTTTGGTCAGTAACTGAGGTACAAGTCGATAATATTGACTACACCACGACATTCAGCACTTTTACTATTCAATTTACAGATACAGGATTTACGACTTCCAATGATACCGTAATCTTTGGGGATAGTGGTTCCTGGTCGTTCACAAGTGACGATGCTCAAGAGATCAAACTGGATAATGGACTTGTGATATCAGTTCGAGACCTTACTGAAACTTCACTCACAATGGAGTTTGTGCTTGACGATACCATATATGGAGATGAAGGTGGTAGAGATGAGGCCGTAGGCGGGACCAATATATTTATAATGAACAGATAATCTGAAAACCATGAAAAGAATTCTATTAGGACTTGCTTTGATCGCCTCTTTATGTGTAGGCAGGAAATCACATGCACAAGTAAATGTCACCGACTCACTGGCATTGGTTGCCTTGTATAACTCCACCAATGGAGCGGGGTGGGGTCAAAACACCAACTGGCTGACTGGCACTGTAGATACCTGGGTTGGAGTAACTGTAGTTACCAATAGAGTAACAGAAATCAATTTGAGTTCGAATAATTTGTCAGGAACAATACCCATTGAAATGGGAAACCTGACCTTGTTATCAACTCTCATCTTGCGAGATAATTTATTGACTGGCTCAATACCAACGGAAATTGGTAACCTTACTGCGCTCACAGACCTTCAACTGCCAGATAATCAATTGACAGGCTCATTGCCCATAGAAATAGGCAATCTAACGGCACTCACAAATTTTGAACTACAGGCCAATCAGCTCAGCGGTACTATTCCTATAGAAATAGGCAATCTGACTAATTTGACTGTACTTTATTTAGGTACCAATCAACTTACTGGTACTATCCCTACAGAAATAGGTAATCTTACTAATTTGACTCTACTTTATTTAAATGATAATCAATTATCGGGTGTTATTCCTATAGAAATAGGCAATCTTACTTTGCTCACAGGTCTTGAACTACATGTCAACCAACTTACTGGTACTATCCCTACAGAAATAGGTAATCTGACTAATTTGACTGTGCTTTATTTAAATGACAATCAATTATCAGGTGCTATTCCTATAGAAATAGGCAATCTTACTTTGCTCACAGATCTTCAACTACAAGCCAATCTGCTCAACGGTACGATACCAGTAGAAATAGGTAATCTGGACTCATTGACCATTTTAAACTTTAATGACAACACAATAGGAGGGACAATACCTATTGAATTTTATGGATTGACTAATCTTAATCAAATCTTCCTCGCCAATAATAATATTACAGAGCCTATATCAGACAGTTTTGGGTTATTGACCAACCTTACTCTTTTGTACATCAATGGCAATCAGCTTTCAGGGACGATTCCAATAGCATTAGCCGACCTTGTAAATCTTCAACAATTAGGATTGTCGGATAATTTATTGACAGGAACGGTTCCTATTGAATTGGCTAATCTTACTTCACTAAATCGTCTTTATTTAGATGTAAATAGTGGTCTTACTGGTGAGTTTCCTTTGGAGTTGATTGTGTTGAATCTAACAGATCTCAAAATTGACGGGACGGGTATTTGTGAGCCTTTGGATGTAAGCTTTACCGATTGGACGGCAACCATGACCACATATCTCGGAAGTGGGATCTCTTGTTTTACTCCAGTGGTTGAATCAGATTCTCTGGCTCTCGTTGCTCTCTACAACTCCACCAATGGCCCAGCGTGGACGGACAATACCAATTGGCTTACTGCACCAGTTAGCTCTTGGACTGGTATTACTACTGGCGAAGGAAGAGTTCAAGAAATAATACTGCCAAACAATAATTTATCTGGATCATTACCAGCAGAAATTGGTGATCTGGACTCATTGACCACTTTAAGCTTTAATAACAATGCTCTTGGAGGAACAATACCTATTGAATTTTATGGATTGACTAATCTTAATCAAATCTTCTTCGCCAATAATAATATTACAGAGCCTATATCAGATAGTTTTGGGTTATTGACCAGCCTCAGTTCCCTATTCATCAATGGAAATCAGTTCTCAGGGACGATTCCAATAGCATTGGCCAACCTTGTTGGCCTTCGAGACTTGGGATTGTCGGATAATTTATTGACAGGAACGGTTCCTATTGAATTGGCTAATCTTACTTCACTAAATCGTCTTTATTTGGATGTAAATAGTGGTCTTACTGGTGAGTTTCCTTTGGAGTTGATTGTGTTGAATCTAACAGATCTCAAAATTGACGGGACGGGTATTTGTGAGCCTTTGGATGTAAGCTTTACCGATTGGACAGCAACCAT
>JAWUWD010000092.1:0-25563 GCA_034112085.1 Cyclobacteriaceae bacterium | reverse complement strand
ATACTTCTGAGTATGATGGTAAGGTTAAAAAGACAATAGGAAAGCAAAATGCTGACTATCAGATTACGAGATTTCAGAACAATGCACAGCCATATTATATTATTCTCAATACTGACGGAGAGTTATTGGTTCAACCAAAGGCCTATGATTTGAGCGTCTCTGCATTTGTAGAATTTCTGGAGGCAGGTAAAGCTGCTTTTAAGTAGGGCAGGTCTTAATCAGTAAATTTTCACCTTTTCATAATCAAAAAGTCCGCGAAACGTGGACTTGTCATATCAATCGTTTTTGGTATTTTTATCCATTGGAAATCAAAACCAGAATCATGAAAAAAATCAACCTTTTAGCATTACTATTCACAATCAGTATTGCTTCGATAGCACAACAAACCCTTACTCCTAAGGCACTCATTGAGATGAACCGTGTTTCCGCTTTAGGGCTTACGAAAGATCTGAAAAATGTGGTCTACAAAATTTCAAAAGTGGATGTGAGTGCGAATACAAAAACTTCTGAGGTTTTCATCATCCCCATCGATGGAGGGGAAGCCAAAAAGATAGAAGAGTATGCGGATTTATTATCGGATGCAAGTGTGTCCTCGAATGGCGAATACCGAATTGTAGAAGAGGATGTGAAGATCAATAAAGTCACGGGACTTGATCATTATCCAGATCTGAAGTCAACAAAAATGATGATCTACAATGAGCTGAATTATAGACATTGGGACACTTGGGAAGATGGTGCTTATAGCCATCTTATTGTCGAGAAAGTCAAAGGTGAAGAGATGCGGGTAGACATCATGCTCAACGAGCTTTATGATTGCCCTCAAAAACCATTTGGCGGATCTGAAGATTATATTTGGTCGCCTGATGGCGATAAGGTATTATATGTTTCGAAGAAATTGTTTGGGACAGAATATGCCGTCAGCACCAATACGGATATCTATGAATATAACTTGGCTACCAAGGCCACAAAAAATCTAACAGCTTATAATAAGGGATACGATACACAACCATCGTTTTCAAGTAAAAATCAACTGGGTTGGTTGCAAATGAAGCGAGATGGATATGAGTCAGATAAAAATGACATCATTATCATCATTGATGAAAAACCTGTAAACCTGACAGCCTCATGGGATGGCACGGTCAATGCTTTTACTTGGAGCAATGATGGATCAATGATTTATTTCAATGCGCCTATTGATGGGACTGTCCAGCTATTTTCATTGATTGTTCCTAAGTCAGCTGATAAGATTACTGCTCCAAAACAAATGACGGATGGTCAATTTGATATCACAGGAATAGTTGGTCATGACAAGCATACCATGGTAGTTTCTCGAAGAGATATGAACCATGCGACAGAGCTATACACTTACAAATTCAAAGAGAAGACACTAACACAATTGACTCATGCCAATGATGACTATTTCGGAAGTATTGGGCTAAGTAATGTTGAGAAACGTATGGTAGTTACTAGTGATGGGGTGGATATGGTGACTTGGGTGATCTATCCACCGAACTTTGATCCTAATAAAAAATACCCGACTCTTTTGTACTGCCAAGGAGGTCCGCAAGGAGCTTTGAGTCAGTTTTACTCTTACAGATGGAATTTCCAGCTGATGGCGGCCAATGGATATATTGTCGTAGCGCCAAACCGGAGAGGTATGCCTGGATATGGGGTAGAGTGGAATGAGCAGATCAGCAAAGACTATGGAGGGCAGAATATGAAAGATTATTTAGCGGCTATTGATGATGTGTCAAAAGAAGACTATGTAGACAAAGATAGATTGGGATGTGTGGGAGCAAGCTATGGAGGATATTCGGCATTTTATTTGTCAGCGATCCACGAAGGACGATTCAAATCATTTATTGCACACGATGGAATTTTCAATTGGAAAAGTATGTATGGAACTACCGAAGAGCTTTTCTTTGTGAACTTCGATCTTGGTGGCCCTTATTGGGACAAGGACAACAAAGCTGCTCAGAAGAGTTATACTGTTTTCAATCCAATAGACCGTGTAGAAGACTGGACAGCACCAATAATGGTGATCCAAGGAGGTAAAGATTACCGTGTACCAATCGGTCAAGGATTGGAGGCGTTTCAAGCGGCTCAACTACAAGGAATCAAGAGTAGATTACTATTCTTCCCAGAAGAGAATCATTGGGTGCTTGACTACCAAAACAGTCTTGTTTGGCATACTGAATTCTATAAGTGGTTGAAGGAGACTTTATAATTGAATGATTACATTAGAATTGACAGAAATCGCCAGTATTGTATTAGTGCTCGTGCTTTTGTTTCTAGGATTCAAGATCTTAGAAACGAAATGGTCATACAAAATCAGTAAGCCTCACAAGTGGGATACTGCTATTGAGAAAGGAGAAGTGTCAGATAAGTTGAAGAGCATAGAAAAAAACTATAGAGACAAAGTGCGATTCTATACTTTTTGGCTACAAATAGAACGACTTAAAAACGATAAAGTATCTGGAGCTTTTGCAGAGTTGGGTGTATACCGAGGAGAAACAGCTCAGTTCATCCATGAGATGGATAATTCAAGGGTGCTACATTTATTTGATACATTTGAGGGCTTCGATCAGAAAGACTTACAGATCGAGAAGAGTGATGATGAGAAATACAGTATGGACAACTTTTCTGACACGAGTCTAGAACAAGTAAAAGAGTTTATTCAAGGAAATGAAAAGGTAAATTTTTATCCTGGTTTTTTCCCAGAATCTGTCAAGGGTTTAAATGAGGATCCTTATGCATTTGTACATTTGGATGCTGATTTGTATCAACCCACAATCGCTGCACTCAGATATTTCTATCCTAGGCTAAGTTCTGGTGGCGTAATCATAATTCATGACTATAATCACACATGGGATGGAATCCGGAAAGCAATCAATGAGTTCTCAAGTACGATTTCAGAAACTGTTATTGAAATCGCTGACTGGCAAGGCAGTGTGATGATTGTGAAAAACTACCCCTAATTCTGAACGGCTTCATCTGATAAATGAGAATTTTAAAACATATATTAACAGCCAAATATTAAGAAAATTGTAAATAATTGACTGATACATTCTATTTTGCTAGAGCATTAAAAATCTATAACATGAGATCAAAATCAACTTCTGCAGTATTACTATTTAGTTTTCTGAGTATTACTTTATCTTTTGCTCAACTCAATAAGACTGAAAAGAAATTTGTCAAATATATAGATGAGCATAACGATGAAGCTATAGAACTATTGAAAGAGACAGTTAATATCAATAGTGGCTCAATGAACTTCAAAGGAGTGAAACAAGTGGGTGAAGTATTCATGAAGAAGTTTGAGGAATTAGGAATGGAGACTCAATGGGTTGATGGAAAAGCTTTTAATAGATCTGGACATTTGGTGGCAAAGATACAGGGAGGAAAAGGAAAGAAAATCATGATGATAGGTCATTTGGATACAGTATTCGAACCAGATAGCCCAAATCAAGAATGGAGACCTGTAGATGACAACTGGGTAAAGGGGCCAGGCATAGCTGACATGAAAGGGGGAGATGTGATTATTTTACAGTCATTGTCGGCTCTTCATGATGCAGGACTCTTGAAAGATATGAATATATGGGTAGTGATGACAGGTGATGAGGAGTTAAGTGGAAGGCCGCTAAGCCTATCCAAAGCTGCCTTGGTAGAAGCTGCCGAATGGGCAGACATCGCTTTGGGATTCGAGAATGGAGATGGAGATCCAACTACCGCAGTAGTGGCTAGACGAAGCTCATCAGGATGGAAACTAAAAGTCACAGGACACGCGTCACACTCATCTCAAATTTTTAAACCAGAGGTTGGAGCAGGCGCGATTTATGAAAGTTCAAGAATACTGCACCAATTTTATGAGGAACTCTCTAAGGAAGAATATTTAACCTTCAATCCAGGGATGATATTGGGCGGTACTTCTGTGTCTCATGATCCTTCTAAAAATGATGGAACAGCTTTTGGCAAAAATAATGTAGTGTCTAAAGACGTTACGGTTACTGGTGATATCCGATGTATTTCTCCAGAGCAATTGATGAAAACACAACAAGCTATGATAGTGATCGTATCTAGGAATTTACCGCAAACGGAAGCGACTATAGAATTTGGAGATGGTTATCCACCATTCGCTCCTACTGCTGGCAATACTAGACTACTACAGCAGTTTAGTCAGGCGAGTCAGGACTTGGGGTTTGGCGTGGTAAGCCCTGTCAATCCAAGTGATGCTGGTGCTGCCGACATTTCATTTACTTCCGGACTAGTCGATATGGGGATTGATGGAATGGGGTTGGGAGGAACGCACGGTCATACCATAAGTGAAGCAGGTGACTTGAGGACATTACCGATGCAAACTAAAAGAGCAGCAGTACTTTTATATCGATTAACGAAGTAACCTGAAGACCAACATATAAATTAACTATATATAACCGAAGAGGAATAATTTCATATGGCTCAATAGCTAAAGGTGAGAGATGATACTAGATCAAAAAAATGTTGAAGTCTAAGGGATAGATAATATTTGGAAGAATAGCGATGGCGAGCTTCAATAAATCATTCAAAACACATTTTGAACTGTCACCATCCGAATATCGATTGAGTAAATCACTATAATATTTATTTTGAAAACGCTTATTCTTTATTTACTGGAGAAGGATGACTTGTTGTTACAGAGATGTCTAACAGGTGCCTTTGTAGGATTTATATGTTAACTTGAAATATGTAATTTTAGCCTGTGAAAAACATTTACTTAGTTCATCTTCCAGGCACTCATCCATTGGATATTATCGGGCCAGCCCAATTATTTTATGAATGCATAGAATATGGAGCAGATCTCAATCTCCATTTTGTATCAAGTACTTCTGACGATGAGTTAGAAAGTTCAATCGGTCTTGGCTTTTCTAAGCTGACGCCATATAGTCAATTCGAACTATCATTAGGTGATATTTTGGTTATTCCGGGTATTGAATTTTCCTTTTTCACCGATGATGAATTTCAACAGACGAGTCAAAATTTCTACACATGGCTCAATAGTCAATATGAGAACAAAGCAACTATTGTATCTGTTTGTACAGGCGCATTTGTCTTAGCGCAAGCTGGGCTACTGGATGGGATGCAAGCAACTACTCATTGGAAAGCTTTTAACACTTTTCAGAAACTCTTCCCAAAGGTTGAATTACTTGAAAATCGACTTTTTGTAGAAAACGAGCGCATCTATACAAGTGCTGGAATGCTTTCAGGTATTGATATGTGCTTGTATCTAGTCGAGAAAGAATATGGGACTAAGTTTGCAATAGATATAGCAAAAGAGGTGGTGATGTACTTTAGGCGAGGTGAAGCAGATCCTCAGTTGAGCATTTTTCTTCAGTATAGAAATCATTTGGATACCAGAGTCCATGATGCTCAAGATTTTATAGCTGACAACCTTCCTGATTCATTTACGATTGAAGAAGTAGCTGATAAGGTGAGTATGAGTAGTAGAAATCTCACTCGACTATTCAAGAAGACCACTGGAATTACGATTGGCGATTACCACACTAAACTGAGGATTGAAAGAGCTCTTCAACTAATGTCGGAAGGACATACTATAGAGTTTGCAGCAGATAAGTGCGGGTTGAAGAGTACCAATCAACTAAGAACATTGCTGAAAGATCAAAACACCACTTTTACTTCGTAGTACAGAATGTCCCTATTCTGAGTATTCTTGTCCTTGTCACTTATTGTTTTGAACAATAGCTTTGCATTGTTCAAAACAATAATCAAATGACAAGAAAGTTAAGTGTATCGATTCTGTTTACTTCCGCAATCTGCATATATGCACTGACAAAGGTGACAGCACAAAATGTATATGTGTGTCCACCTTGCCTGACTGATTGTCACGAAGAAACTTATGCCAAAAAGGGAACATGTAAAGTATGTATTATGGAATTAGTCAGTCAAGAAAGTATGTGTGGTATCAAAACCATTGCCTTTTATCTACAACCAGGTGTGGAGGTGCTTGATTTTGCGGGGCCAATGGAGGTTTTTACTTTTGCGGGACATAAAGTTTTCACCATTTCGAAAACCAAAGAACCTATTGTGTCTCAAGGGGTCTTGAAAGTGATACCAGACTACAGCATTGATGACGCTCCACATGCGGATATTGTGGCATTTTTTGGTGGCAATGCTAGCAATGCTTATGAAGATAAAGAAGTAATTGGTTGGTTGAAGAATTTAGAAAATGTTGATTTTCATTTTTCAGTTTGCTCAGGGGCTATTGTCCTGGCAGAAGCCGGAATACTAGATGGTAAGACTGCAACCACATTTCATGGTAGACTGGATCAGCTAGAAAAGGACTACCCTCAAGTTAAGGTGAGAAGGGATGTTCGTTTTGTTGATAATGGCACAGTTATAACTACAGCAGGAGTGTCTGCGGGTATAGATGGAGCACTTCATTTGGTGGCGAGACTTCAAGGTCTCGAAATGGCCGAAAGAGTCACTAGATATATGGAGTATGATAAATGGGTGCCTGGTGAAGGACTCATACTTACTGAGGACAATCCATATACCACTACAGAGGCCAAGAATTAAAGTTGTCCCAATACTGCGTTTTCTTGTCCGCCTATTGAACAACGTCAAATAGTTGTGGACGTATTAGAGTGAAATTCCTTTCTGTTATATCCAATTTTAAAAAAACTAAAACCAGGAAAACATGAAAAATATTCTTAAATATTACATTATATCAGCGCTATGTGCATTATTTCTTTTTGCTCATCAAGAAAATACATTTGCCCAGGTTGAAGAGGTGACATTTTATCAATGTAACCCCTGCGGTTGCGATTCAGATGACAAACACTTTGATAAGCCAGGAACTTGTCCGAGTTGTCAAATGAAATTAGAACCTGTAAAAACCTCTATGAATAAGCTAGCAGACCTAAAGAAGTCAATCTCCAATTCATTCGCTCAGCGAATACAACTAGATTCACTTGACAGGCAAATCCATCAACTAATGAAAGACTTTGAAATACCTGGACTTTCGATTGGTGTCGTTAGTAATAATTCGGTCATATTTTCAAAGGGATATGGGAATTTGGAAATACATAAAGAAAGAAAAGTTGATGAAAACACCACTTTTGGAATAGGTTCAATTTCTAAGTCATTTACAGCCTTAACATTGGGGATTTTAGTGGATGAAGGGAAAATTGATTGGGATGATAAGGTCAAAAAGTATCTACCTTATTTCGAATTGTACGCTCCTTATGTCACAGATAATTTCACGATCAGGGATTTACTTACGCATAGAAGTGGTCTGAAAGATGTTAGTGGTGGAACCCTTTGGTATCACTCAGATTATTCAAGAGAAGAAATAATAAAACGACTCAAATATTTAGAGCCTGAGTCTAGCTATAGAGAAAAGCCAGCGTATCAAAATGTGATGTACGTTGTTGCTTCAGAAATAGTGAAAACGGTTTCAGGAAAGTCATGGGATAATTTCCTTAAAGAAAGAGTGTTTGATAAACTGGAAATGAAGAACAGCACATCGTTCTCAACGGAAAGAGAATCTAATGTGAATTTAGCCCAGCCTCATATTTGGAATGAAGAATACACAAAAGTTGCAATAACTCAAGAAAAAGGAGATAATCTCGCTCCGGGAGGTTTTATCTATTCCTCAGCTGTTGAAATGTCTAGTTATATGAGATTGATGTTGAACGATGGAATATTTGGTGAAGATACGATTGTTAGCCCAAAAATTATCAGAGAAATTTTTAAGCCTCAAATAATCTTTCCTCAAGGGAGTCCATATAATAATGAATTCACATCCTATGGATTGGGTTGGTTTATTTCTCCAGTAAATGGACATAAGGTAATCGAGCATAGTGGTGGGATTGACGGGATGTCCGCCCAACTTATAATGGTCAAGGATATGAACGTAGGGTTTGTGATACTTACCAATGCATCAAAAGAGCCTTCAACCTATATTTTGAGAGCATTACTTTTAGAGCAGCTTCTGAAAGACAATCTTCCGGATAATTTTTATGCTAGGATCAAAGAGTGGAGGGAAAACCGAATAAAAGACAAAAAAGAATCTGCCAAGAATATTTTGAGAACCGATAATACAAAACCTTCATTAGCCATTAGCGACTATTCTGGCAAGTATAAGGATAGAATGTATGGTGATATTCTAATAAACAAAACAGCTGAAGGCGAATTGGAGATTTCATTTTCTCATACCAAAGTATTCAATGGAAAATTGAAACATTGGCATTTTGACACCTTCAAAATAGACTGGTATGATGGTCGTGTTCCTGATGGGTTTTTAACCTTCAATTTTAACTCGAAAAGAGAAATTTTAGGATTCTCAATCGATCAAGAAAATTTACTTGATGTTGATTTCGGAGAACTTAAAATAATGAAAAATAAAAACTGAGTATAACAATGGTAGCCGTTGCACAACTGCTTTTTCAATTCAATTTCCATCGATTTGGGGGAAATAACACCTCAATAACGGCTGTAATCAGGAGGTTGGGTATTGAATTTCTAATATTTGATGCTGATTAAGAGTTGTGCACAAACACAATGTGTAAAAACCATTAAAACGGTTCTCACACCAACCGCTAACTTGATATAATACAAACACGAAGGAACTGACTACATATTGGTAGGGAATAACAGACATTCACTAGTGAAAATATCTGGAAAGGACTTGTTCAATGCGAAAGCCATCAAATCACCATCTAGAGATAGAGGTGTAAAACGTGAAAGTGTCAAAATCGGTGGTATAGCACATCTTACTGACTACAATGACGAGCAGGTATTGGTTATGACAAGATCACAAGACCGAAAAGTTTTCAATTTAAAAACCGTTGCTAAAAAAGACATATAAGATATCATTATGAGAAAATTAAACATATCAAAATCAATACTGCTATTAATAATAGGGCTTTTGACCAAAGGATTATTGTTAGGTCAGACCCTAGATTTACCTAGAAACAGTCGAAATCAAAAAGCAAGTGTGAATCAGTGGATTGGATTAGTAAAGGCCAATGTAACCTACTATAGCCCTAATGTCACGCACCCTAGAAGTGGTGAAGATAGAACAGGTAAAATATGGGGGGAGGTAGTGCCTTATGGATTCAAATATTGGATGTTCGCTGATAAGGTGATTCCTTGGCGTGCTGGAGCAGAAGAGAATACAATTTTTTCGATTTCTCATGATGTGAAAATAGAAGGCCAAGATTTACCAGCAGGTGATTATGGATTGTTTATGGTGCCAGGTGAAGAGGAATGGACAATTATATTTTCAAGTAATTCAAACTCCTGGGGACCACTTTACTATGATGAAAAAGAGGATGTATTACGGGTAACGGTAAAGCCTGGAAAATCAGAATTCACCCAATTCCTCTCCTATGACTTCATTCAGCGGAAAAGTGATAACGCAACATTAGCCCTAAAATGGGATCATATGATGGTGCCTTTCAAAATTGAGGTTCCTAATATTAACGAGTTATACATAGATAAAATAAGGAGTGACTTACGCAACACAGCTGGATTTGAATATTATAACTGGGTAGATGCAGTCAACTTCTGTGTGAGCAATGATATAAACTTAGAGGAGGCCTTGATCTGGGCAGATTACGCCATCAACAGAGTATGGTTCGGCACCAAAAACTATGCAACGCTTTCTGCAAAAGCGAGTGTGTTGGAGAAGTTGGACAGAGATAAAGAAGCGAAGAATTTAAGGAATAAAGCGATCAAAATGGCGACCTTGGACGAAGTGTATAGAGAAGGTCTGCGATTGATAAGTGCTGATAAGAATAAGGAAGCACTAGAGATTTTCAAGTTCAATGCCAATAAATTCCCTAATGAAACATATAGAGTCAACCTAGGCTTTTACAGAGGATATAAAGCAACTGGAAATAATAAAAAGGCAATAATGCATTTGGAAAATGCTCTACAGAACATGCCAGAAACTATCGATCATCAGGCTTATTTGCCTCGAATGAAAAAGGAACTTGAGGAATTAAAGTCATCCAAATAGATAACATTATGAATAAGAACATCATTTCAAAAATAGTAGGCATCATGTTAATATGTCTGTTTGCTATTAGCCTGTCATCAATCGCACAAATGAGAGGTGTTTGGCTTCCGCCTAATGGAGACAATCAAAAGAATAGCATAAGCTTGTGGGTAGGATTAGTAGAAGTAAGTGTGACTTATCATAGCCCAAATGTTACTCATCCCTATACGGGCGAAGACCGGAAAGGAAAAATATGGGGTGAGACTGTGCCGTATGGTGCGCCAGGGGAAGACAATGAAAGCGTTTGGAGAGCCGGAGCAAATGCGAATACTATATTTTCGATTTCTCATGATGTACTCATTGAAGGAGAGACTCTAGTAGCAGGTAAATACGGTTTATTCATAATCCCAATGGAAGATGAATGGGTAGTCATTTTCTCTAAAGAATCACATTCTTGGGGAGCTTTTGCTTACGATAAATCTGAAGATGCACTTCGGGTAACTATAAAACCTAAAACGAGTGAATATCGGCAATGGCTCGCTTATGATTTTACTGAAAAAAAATCAGATGCTGCCACTGTATCACTCAAATGGGACAATATTCAGTTACCCATTAAAATCGAGGTGCCAAATTCAAAAGAACTGTATGTTGAAAGACTCCGAAGCGACATGAAGTATGGTGCACGATGGGAGAGTTCGGCTATTATTGAGGCGGTGAACTACTGCATCGAGAATGAAGTCAATCTAGAGGAAGCTTTAGAGTGGGCTGATAGAGCAATCAGTTATAGTTATAATGGTCAACAGAATTTCAAAGCTTATTATGCCAAGTCCAGTGTATTGAAGCTTTTGGGTCGCGAAGATGAAGCAGAACAAGTATTTGTAGAAGCATTGAATTCTTTCCCCAATGATGTAAATACAATTTATTGGGAAGGGAGATTAAGAGTGTTTAGAGGTGAAAAGGAAACCGCAATGAGAATATTTCAATACAATAAAAAGAAGTTTCCGAAGAATCGATATCATGTCAACTTAGGATTGGCCTATGGATATGATGCACTTGATAACACCAAGGAAGCTATCAAGTATTTGGGAATTGCTATGAAGCATATTCCAGAGGAAGAAGATAAACGCTATCCTCCGTTTTTTGAAAAATGGTTGAAGCGATTGAAACAAGGGAGTTAACTAAGAGTATCTCAGACATAAAAAAGGGGCCAAATAGTGCCCCTTTTTTATTACCCTCTTGTCCCTATATTTCTTCACTAGGCCATCGAATATGCCCAGTACAAATATATCATTTGAACAACTACCATAGAAGAAGCGTTGCTCCAATCTATAGCTCAACTAACTATTTGCAATCAGACAGCGTATGACACCACCAGTCAAAATAACAAATGTATTAACTGCAACTTTCAGATAATGATGGAGCAATATAGATTCGCATTTTTTCACTACATTGTCAGAGAATGGCTAATATAAGTCATGATTTTGAGAGAACTCTCTTGTGTCAACAGAACTAATTATCATGTATATCGTCCTAATATTAAATGGGCTTTTCGTGCTTTATCGATCCATAGATAAAGGAATTCAAGAAATAAAATTCACCAACATAACCCTTGATGGTGATCTAAATAGCGCATGCATGAGCCTGCCTGTAATGACTTTGGGTTTTGACAAAAGAGTCAGGGTCAATATTCAATCACCATTATCAGAACTAGGATGAGAAAAATTATACTACTACAATTATTATTGTGTGCAGGACAATGGGCAATGGCCCAAGTGCCAAGTTACAAATGGGTCTCAGGTTCGCAAAAAACAAACGTTGTAGGAAACATACAAAGAACAGAGCCTTCTCCTAGAGGGTACTCAAGTGCTTGGGCAGATGGAAATGAACTATGGTTGTATGGTGGGGATGGATATGATAGAGATGGCCTGACTAGTGGCACGCTAAATGATGTCTGGAAATACGACATTGACACTAAAATTTGGACATGGGTACAAGGTTCAGAAAAAATCAATCAAAATTATTCTTTAGCTCATGATAGAGCACTAAGTTTTGACGGGTATGATGACGTTATTCTACTTGACAATGTCAAGCCATACGATGACGATTTTACAATTGAGTCATGGGTTAAGTTAAGAAAAGATCAATCTGAATATGCTTTTTTTACTGGATACGAGGCACGTGCAAATGAATGTTGCAATAGCGGTGGGAATTATTTTCTATGGGGATTTAGAGATGGTATTCTAGAGTTTATTAATGAAAATGCTAGTGAGACTAGATCTTCAAGAGCAATTAACGATGGGGAATGGCACCATGTAGCGCTCAGTGTACAAGTTGATTTTGAAGGTGATAATGAAAAAGTGACTCAGTATATCGATGGCATTGAGTCGGGAAGTGTCTCAGTTGATTTTGACCAAGAATTGGATCTTGCTCCCGATTCTAAATTTGTGACTAAAATCGGAAGAGAAACAGATTCTTTTGATGGCGCAGTTGACAATTATAGAATATGGGAATTTGCAAAAACAGCTGAACAAATTAGTCAAGGAATGTATGATAGACTTTTTGGCGATGAAAATAAGTTGGTGGTAAACTATTCATTTGATCAAGGCATTGAAGGTGGTGACAATTCTAGCGAAGCAATTCTAGATTTTGGAATCGAAGACTTTGCAGCTTCTGCTTCTTTTGAAAACCAAGATCAAGTATCCGATGGGGTCTGGATAACTCGTGGAGAAAGTGGAGGAATTTTTAATGCCAAAAGAGAATCGGGTTTTCAGGGAGATGGTACATCCTCCCCATCTCCAGCAGGAACTCTATGGGCCATTGGAAATACGGCAGATATTACTTACAATGATTATGTGACTTGGGTAGAGACACATGGAGGAGACCCTACCAATTTAATTGGTGTGCCTATGTCGTTGTATTTGCCTGACGAAAACAAGTTTTTTGATGTCACGTTCACCGAATGGACTCAAGGCAATGGTGGTGGAGCTGGTGGAGGCGGTGGTTTTAATTATACACGTAAAGTGGTGTCCCCTATACCCACTTTTATTAAAGAGGACTATACCGATCCAACGCTCCCAGAAAATCAAGCCAGGCTAACGGATAACGTATGGCTTACCCGTGAGGGTCCTGATAATTTTAATTTATATAATTCGTTTTCGGAAACAACTCCCCAAATTGGGCAAACATCAATTTCGCCTAAAGGCACGCTATGGGCTAGGGGTAAAACGAAAAAATTGGATGTTGACGATTATGTTACTTGGACTGAAGTTTTAAGTAACGGGCAAACAGATATTATTAATCTGCCAATGTCAATGTACGTTCCAGATGAAAACAGATATTTTGATATTGTTTTTACACAATGGACCATTGAATATGGAATTTATTTCGAAGGTGGTTTTGCGTTGAATAGTTTGGAAATTTTTAAAGGAGATTCTCCAATGATTGACTTTGCCAAGGCGGCAAATACCGATCCAACCTTGGAGGCTAATCAAGATCGAATTTCGGATAATGTTTGGATTACTAGAGGCCCTACCGGAGATCTATATAATGCTGTTACTGAATTAAATTATGACAATGGTGTTTTTCCTTCACCTTCCCCAGAAGGCACTTTGTGGGCTAGAGGTAATTCTGAAGATTTGGAGATCTCAGATTATACAACACTCTATGAAGCACATGACCCCTATGATTCACCACTTCCTTATCTTAACACACCTATGTCACTATATATACCGGCAGAGAATCGATTTTTTGATATTACTTTCACAGATTGGACGCGAGAGATTGGCTTCGGTACAGACGGAGTATTTGCATATTCTCGCAAGGAAATACCTGTATCAGTTATTGAAGCCAGCACTTTGCTAAGAACGACTTTTACAAAAGATGACTTGGTAGATTCGTCATTGCCAGAAAACCAAGATAGGATAAGTAGCACCACTTGGATAACCAGAAACTCTACTGGAAGTATATATAATGCTGCTCAAGAATCAAGTGATGATTCACCTAATTCACCTTTGGGAATTCTTTGGGGCCAAGGGAGTACCGATGAACTCAATATTACTGACTATGGAAATTGGGAAGCTGCCTCTAATGGAGGATATCCTGAAAACGTACCTCTTTCTATGTACTTGCCTAACGAAAACAGATATTTTGATGTCTTGTTTACTCAATGGACCTATTCTGTTGAACAGGGAGGTTCAGATGGAGGTGGATTCTCATACGTCCGCAAGGAAGTAGTAAAGGAAACACCTGAATGGAATGAGCTCTTAGATGCCTCAACAAATCAAGAAAATGCTGAAATGCTCAATTTTACTAATCGGACTATTTCTCAGTTAAATGGCCAAATAGCAGATGTACGCATTTGGAACAAAGCAAGAACACAAGATGAAATACTTGAGACTATGTATGGGGTCAATGGCAATGAAGCCAACTTGGAGGCTTATTATAGCTTTGAAGAAGGAGTTGCCAATGCAGACAACACAGGTGTATCGTCTATTGTGGATTATTCATCTAACAACTATGCAGGAGAGTTTAATGACATAGCCCTAACAGGAACCACATCGAACTACGGTGAGAACGAGTTAATAAATTTAGCAGTATTTAAGAATGCTGGCAGCTATGCCACTGGAGCACGTTCTAATGATGTAGTTTCTTTGGATTTGAACAATGACGGAAATCTTGATTTGGTGGTAGTAAATGGAGATGACCATAATATAAGTGTTTTGTTAGGTGACGGTGCAGGAGGATTTGGAGCCGCCTCTTATGTAAGTACCGACCTCTATCCTAGCACTATTGCCATGGGTAAATTTAATGCCGATGCTAATTGGGATTTGGCCGTGTCGGCTACGGGCAATGCAACGGTGACTATTTTATTGGGTGATGGAGCTGGAGGTTTCACTACTTCAACCCTTACCGGTTATAATTACCCAAGCGCCATGGTTGTAGGAGATGTGAATAAAGATGGAAAATCGGATATTATTACTTCACATGGTATAAACAATGTGGCAATATCATATGGAGATGGCTTGGGAGGATTCACTACTCCTAATGACCCCAATGACATATATGACATTGGAGGTGTAGGTGGTGGTCAAACTGTGACAGAAATCGTATTAGGTGACTTTAATAATGATACGAATATGGACTTGGCAACAGCTAATGGTGATGGCAATGTTTCGGTACTACTCAGTGATGGAGTTGACGGTTTTGAGTCACCCACTAAATTCGCTGTAAACGGTGATCCTCGCGGTATCGTTGTTGGTGATTTTAATGGAGATAACGAATTGGACCTGGCAGTTGCAAGCTATTCAACAGGATATCTATCATGGCTATTTGGAGATGGGACTGGTAATTTTACCATAGGAGGAAGTGTTAATACCGTAAGTAGTTCATATGGAATTAATACTGCGGATTATAACGGTGATGGGAATTCTGATCTGATGATCGCCTCTGAGAATCAATCATCAACGAAGTTGTTTTTAGGAAATGGATTAGGTGATTTTAAACTACAAGTAATTAACGGTTTTGATTACGCTACTTCTAACATTTACTCTGCCGATTTTGATAACGATGGAATTGTTGATTTAGCCGCGACTAGTTTCTGGGATGGAAGAGTTTCCATTCAATTAGGGGAGGATAATGGTTTTGCGAGTTATTCAAAGTCAGTCAATACATTAAATCTTGATGGGCAAAGCGATTTTGTTCAAATCGATGGTATCAACAGTTATAAGCAAAACTTCACATGGGAAGCTTGGGTGAACACAACAGAAGATGGCACCATTATGTCTTATTCTTTAGCAGGTTTGGATTCTAAATGGTCCGAAGGCGGGATAACTTTGTTTGTTAATTATGGTCAATTATACCTTGATGTTTATAATGCTGGAGGACCTGGAGGATATGCACATAATATTATTGCTGATGGGAATTGGCATCATGTTGCCGCTGTGGTAGAAATGAACTATGATGCAGACCTTGATCGTGTTGCCATCTATGTGGATGGAGTCGAACTCGTCAACGAAGCATTTTGGGATTTGGATGAGTTTATTAATGATGATCCATCTGCAGGGTTTGTAACCAAAATAGGTTACACCAATGTTAATTTCCCACCTTCAACCAATGCAAGTGGAGGTCTTCAACCAGGAAGTAATTCTAACTGGGTAAAAGGCGTAGTTCCAGATAATATAGACTCAAGATATGGAGCAGTAGCGTTAACAACATCTGACAATTCTAAATTCTTATTTGGTGGAGAGAACGGCAGCGGAAGTCTAAATGATCTTGTTAAATATGATGATGTAGAAAATGAGTGGGTGACCATTTACGAGGTTTATCCGGAAAATCCATATGGTGTATACGGAATTTCACAAACACCTAGTGAAAACAATCATCCAGGAGCCCGTACTTACGCAAAAGGTTGGACAGACAAAGATGATAACCTATGGATTTTTGGAGGGATAGGGTTGGATGAAAATGGAGACAACGGTAGGTTAAATGACCTGTGGAAATATGATGTTGTTAGTGGCATGTGGACTTGGATGTCAGGTGCTTCTATAATCAATCAATCAGGAAATTATGGGGTAAAAGGAGTAGCTGATGTATTGAATATCCCAGGTGCTAGAACAAATCCAGCTACTTGGAGCGATGATGACAATTTGTATTTATTTGGAGGTACTGGTTTTGATAGCCAAGGAGATGTATCCTATCTCAACGACCTGTGGAAATTCAATTTAACCACAAACCAATGGACTTGGATTGAAGGTTCCGAATTAGTTAGACAAAAAGGGAAATATGGAACAAAAGGAGAATATAGCACCTCGAATTATCCTGGAGGCAGGAGCAGTTCACTGTCTTGGCAGGATGACAACGGTTCTATTTGGCTCTTTGGAGGTGTAGGGTTAGGTATTCATGATGCAGCTCAGGTGACAAGTGATTTATGGAATTACATACCAGCTACAGGCGAATGGGCTTGGATTTCAGGACCAAATTTCACGTCAAATACGGGTAATTATTATGAACAAGGTATTGCTTCGGTCGACTTCAATCCTGGGGCAAGAGCAAGTGCGGTAAGATGGCTTGATGAAGATAATAATTTATGGCTTTTTGGAGGTCAAAAATTCGGTGTTTACTATAATGATTTGTGGAAATTTAATATCACCACTAAGGAATGGACGTGGGTGAGTGGAAGAAGTACTACAGTAGATGCAAGTGAAAATGGAGAACATGGTTTAATTGGTCAAGGAAAAACGCAATTTCCAGGATCGAGAACTGATGGTTTAACATGGACGGATAACGAAGGAGGTTTTTGGGTATTTGGAGGGGATGATGATTATAATTATGATAATGGAATTCTTAATGATTTTTGGACCTATGATCCGAGTAAAGAATCATGGATTTTTAAAGGAGGGGACATTGTTATTGACGTTGATCTGGGTAATTACGGAGTGAAAGGACTACCACAAGAAACAAACTATCCGAGTGCAAGAATTCAGGGAGTTACTTGGACAGGGGATGATGGCAAGCTATGGTTGTTTGGAGGACTTACTAAAAAGGATAATACGACAACAGCAGCATATCATAATGACCTTTGGACTTATGATATTGGTAGTGGACTATTCAACTGGGAAGGCGGAAGTAACCAATATAACCAACAGGGTGTATATGGTTTTAGAGGAGTTGAGGGAGCGGACAGGATCCCTGGAGCCAGAAGAGGTGCAACTTCTTGGAAAGATCATGAAGGCAATTTTTGGATGTTTGGCGGTGACGAAAATAATGAATGGTATAATGATTTATGGAAATTTAATCCAGTTACAAAATTATGGACTTGGGTTTCGGGAAACAGTAGTCAAGATGTACCAAGCTTTTTTGGAACCAAGGGCGTGCCGAGCAACACCAATGTACTAGGAGCTAAATTGTTCGTAAATTCTTGGGTCGATAAATATGGTGATTTTTGGATATTTGGTGGCTGGGGGATTGATAAAAATGGTCGGCCTGGAAGGATGAATGACTTATGGAAATATTCGCCTAAAGAAGATGTTTGGATTTGGGTAGCGGGTAGTAATGAAAGATTTGGTACGGCAGAGTTCGGTATATTGGGAGTGGAAGCAATTGAAAATACACCATCCGCAAGAATTTCTGCCGCTTCGTGGGTAGATGAATCTGGATACCTGTGGTTAAAAGGAGGGCAATCAGGCGATGGTCAAATGTCTGATTTATGGCGATTTAATCCTGATACTAACATGTGGGCGTGGATGGGCGGTGCTATCGAAGCAGACACTCCTAGTCAATATGGAGTTAAGGATGTAACCAGTACAACCAATGAAATTGGAAGCAGATTAGCGCAACATAGTTTTGTAGGAAAGGATAAAAGTCTATGGGTTTTTGGCGGGTTAGGAATGGATACTTTTGGTAGTGATGGCACGCTTGACGATTTATGGAAAATAGAGTTTATTCCTGGTACTCCCCGACTTGACGGTACTATTGAAACTTTACAACATGAAATAACCATTGCTTATGATGAAGCTTGGTCTGATCAATTTGAAATACAGTTTGGACTTGATGATACTTTTGCCTCAATAGAACAGAATATTACTGGAAGTGATATCGACACACTTACAATAAGCAGTTTACAGCCAGGCACGAATTATTATTACCGGATTAAGGGTGTAAATAATCAAGGAAGTTCAGATTTCTCTGAACCCGTACCGGTTCTTACACTTCCAGCTACTCCTTCAGATATGTATGTATTAGATGGATCTATTTCGAATCAATCATTCACCCTTAGTTGGACGCAAGTACAAGGTATAGCTGACACGTACAATCTTGAGATTTCCAAAGACAGCACCTTCACTAATAATGAAAGTTTAATCGTTGGGTACAATCCAAAAGCTATTCAAGATAATTTTACAGACACAGTTAGAGCCCTACAACCTGGGGAAAAATATTATGCCCGTATTCGTTCTTTGAATGGAGCTGGCTTTTCTCCCTATTCTGATATTATCACTGTTATAACGCAGCCTGCTACACCTACATTGCCTGCAGTTAGTGTTACAAGCATAAATCAATTTACATCATCGATTAAATGGGGTAAAATACCAGAGATACTAGATGGGTATGGTGTAACTGTAGCAACTGATGAAGCTTTCACATTGCCAATCGTTAATTATCAACCAGCTTTGGTCGATAAGTCAGAAAATACCTTAGCGATTAATGAACTCGAACCTGGCACGAATTATTACGCACAAGTATTGTCGTACAATATTTCAGGCTGGTCACAACCAAGTACTACTCTTCCAATACTTACACTTCCACAAACGCCTCTTTTTTCAGGTGACAATTATGTCACATCTATTACACAGACAAGCGCTGTAGTGCATTGGACCGAAGTATCCGAAATATTAACTGGGTATCATTTGGAAGTATCTACGGATGAGAATTTTTCAAATAATATTTTTATGTTGCCAGGATATGGCAAAAACAATTTGCCCAAGGTTATTGATAAATTAATCACTAACGATACCATCAAAAATCTTGTTTCTGGCCAACAGTATTTTGTTAGAGCTCGAGCTTTTAATGCTTCGGGAGATTCACCTAATTCTAATATCATTAGGATTGAAACTGTGCCTTCGGCACCAAATTTTAATAGTATTTCAAATATTTCTCAGAATTCAGCCTCGCTAAGTTGGAATTTCCCAAATGGGGCTAATTCGTTTCTATTTGATTTAAGTACTAATGAATCCTTTGATAGCGAAGGACTGACTGTGGTTGATTTGCCAGTGGCCGTGCCTTTCCAGATATTAGAAAACCTTGCGCCAGGTACAGCCTATTATGCTAGAATACAATCGGTTAATGAACGAGGAAGTAGTGGCTTGATGAGCCCTCCTGATTTTGGGGATACTACCTTTATCACCATTCCTGCCACACCATTTTTTGATGCTCCTACGCTTATAGAACAAAATAGTGTCACCTTGGATTGGTCAGATTTATTAGGTGCTGATGGCTATAAAGTCGATGTTTCTGAAGATGGTTTTCAATCGTTTTTAACCAATTATAATAATATACAAATTGCAGATAATACTATTGAAGTTGTAGGCCTAGAATCTGGCAGCAATTATCAGATACGAATTCGTTCATTTAATCAATCTGGTCATTCTCCTTATTCAACAGCATCTGAACTGCTTACTATTCCTGGAGCTCCTTCTATTGAGCAACCGACTATTGGGCAAACTAAAGTGAGTTTGAATTGGTCAGACTTGTTAGGTGCCGATGGCTATAAAGTCGATGTTTCAGAAGATGGTTTTCAAACAGTGTTAACAAATTATAATAATATAGTAATTGCAACTAATACGATTGAAGTTTCAGGTCTAGAACCTGGCAGCAATTATCAGATACGAATTCGTTCATTTAATCAATCTGGTGACTCTCCATATTCAGCAACATCTGAAGTACTTACTATCCCGGGAACTCCTTTTATTGAAGAGCCAACTATTGGACAAACTACAGTGAGTTTGAATTGGTCAGATTTATTAGGTGCTGATGGCTATAAAGTCGATGTTTCAGATAACGGTTTTCAAACCTTTTTGCCTAATTATAACGGCAAACCACTATCAAGTAATAGTGCGGAAATATCAGGATTAGCCGAAGGGCAATTATATCAAATTAGAGTTAGGTCAGCTAACGTTTCTGGATCATCTCCTAATTCTATACCGTTGTCAGTACTTACGCGACCATCGACCCCTATAGCTAGGGAAGCATCTTCTGTTTCACCGAGTTCATTCACTGCCAATTGGGATCAGTCGGCAGGTGCGACTTTCTATACATTAGAAGTTTCTGCAGATGGTTTTACTACCTTTATTCATCAGGAAATATATACTTTGACCAATCCTATACAGATGTCAGGTCTTAGTGAGGGAGTCATATATATGTATAGAGTCAGAGCTGGTAATTCCACTGGAGAATCACCTGATTCTAATGTAATCACTGTAAAAGCTGCCAATACAGCTCAGTCATTGGTGATATCATCAGTGGATTATGACAGCGAATTTAGCGGAACCAGCAGTAGTTCATCTTCATTGGTTATTATCAATTTGTCAGGAGGACAGGGGAATATATCAGTTAATTTGAGACACAAAAGAGCATTATCTGATAATTGGTCAGATAGCGTTGAAGTAGAAAAAAATCTAGATGGAGCCTATCAATTTGAAATAACTAATGCCATGCTTGATGATGTAGGTGTAAATTTCGAGGTCTATGCGGCCGATGAATTGTCAAATCCTACTAACTTGGATAATAGCATATTTCGTTCGTTCAGTGATGAAGATAGTGGGGCAATACCGATTGGTGTTTTCGGAGGAGGAACTGGAGACTGGCAGATATTCTCTATCCCTTATGAGTTAGAAGACAATTTGATAGAAACAGTATTCAATGAGATGGGGCCTTTCGAGTATTTATCCGAATGGAGATTGATGCACTATGATGGTGCTCAGTATGTAGATGCTGGGTCAGGAATTAATAAAATTGACATAGGCAAAGGATATTGGTTCAATGCTGTCAACGAGGTTGAGATTCAGATAGGGCAAGGGAAAGTAAATACTGCTAAAACATTCGAGATGAGCCTGAGGCAAGGCTGGAATCAAATTGGTAATCCATATAATGTGCCGATAAGCTGGAACAGTGTTCGTTTTTCTAATTTTGAAGATGATAATGTCGAAGCAATAGTTCAGTACAACACCGAGACCGGGTCTTTTGTCAATGGAGATGTCATGTCCTCGTTTAGTGGTGGCTTTGTTTGGGCTGACAATGCTACTTCAGTGGTGATTTCAATAGATGAGCATAATACAGGCGGTCGCTACGAATCAAATGACATTGGAGACAGTAATGTTGATAATGATCAATGGATATTAGATCTATTTATTGAGAATAATAATGTCAGAAATGAAGTAGCAAGCGTAGGTATGCATCCGGAGGCGATGATATCTAAGGATAAGTTTGATAGAACTGTGCTACCTCGATTCTTTAATTATTTGGAAATGACCACCAAGCATGAAGATTATTTCTTCCCTTGGTTTTCGAAAGACATCGTACCTAGTAGAGAAGAAAGTAGTTGGTTGTTTGAGTTGTCATCTAATTATGTTGATGGTGCTACTGTACTTAAGTGGAACAATGGATCAATTCAGAATACTACAAGACAGCTTTGGTTGATTGATGAAGAATCGGGTAATGTAATCAATATGAATAGCATCAGTAGCTATTCTTTTGATATGTCCTCCAAGCATAGTTTCTCTGTTCATTTGAGCAAGGATGCATCAGTATTACCTATTCCATTTACACTGAACATGGGAGATCCATATCCTAACCCTACCAATGAATTGTCGACTGTGTCAGTATTATTGCCACAAGGAAAAGAAAGTTATGAAGTAGAGTTGACCATTTTTGACCTTCAAGGTCAGAAAGTTGGTACAATTGCCTCAGGAAGCTTTGTTCCTGGGGTATATTCTTTTACTACAGAACTAAGTGAATTTGACAATATCAAAAATGGAGTTTATCTATACCGATTGTCCGTAGAAAACTCATCAATCAAACCGAGGTATAAGAAGTTGGTGATTAACAAGTAAAGAATAGATAAATTGAATGCCACATATAATCGTTATATTTCGTAGAATAAAACAATTTGAAATATGATTATACCGTTATTGGGGTTGTGAATTTTGAAAAAATAGAACTATGAAGACAAAACTATTAGTCGGTGCTCTAGGTGTTTTATTATACCTTCCTTTGATGGGCCAGGAGATTCAGATTACCAATGTCAATCTTAAAGGTGATCTAGTAGAAGTTCATTACAACCTTTTGGATGAACGAATAGATCGAAGTTACTCTGTTAATCTATATACTTCTAAGGATAATTTCATCCAACCGATGGAGGCTGTCAAGGGTGACAGAGGAGTCGACATTGCAGTCGGAGAAAATAAAGTGTTGATATGGAATGCAAAGGAGGAATTTGGAGAAGATTTTGACGGGGCAGTTTCGTTAGAGTTGAAGGGAAATTTTTATGTCCCATTCATCACACTTGATGGTTTGGAAACAGGCAAAGAATTCAAAAGAGGTCAGGCCAATGATTTTATCTGGTCAGGAGGGCGAGGTGACAATGTGCTCAACTTCGAATTGTACAATGGAGACAACTTGGTTAAGACCTTCGAGGAAAGACCAAATATTGGTAATACAGCACTGACCATCCCTGCGTCAGTCAAACCTGGAGATAACTATAGATACCGAATCAGTGATACTCGCAACAGAGATGAGGTGGTCTTCACCAACACTTTTATTGTGAAAAGAAAGTATCCCCTTGGAGCCAAGATAGGAGCGGCATTTGTAATCGGTGTAGGAGTAGGGATACTTATAAAATCACTGATCCCAGAAAAGGAAAATGTAATTGCAATACCACCATTACCTGAAGGAGGATGAGAAGGATACTTGCAATGGCAATAATGTTTGCCTACATATCGATTGCTGCTAACCATGGTTATGGTCAAAACTTAGTCGCAGACTATTCCTTTACTGGAAACGCGGATGATCAAAGTGACTATGGCAATCATGGCACTGTAAATAATGCAGTACTGACTACTGATCGTTTTGGGATTTCTAATTCTGCGTATGAATTTGATGGGACGACAACATATATTGATATGGGAAATGATCCATCTTTAGATTTACAAGATGGATTTAGTATTTCAGCGTGGTTTAATAGATTTGGGAATAGTGGCAGTGCCTATCAAACAATAGTAAGTAGAGGATATCCTGGAAATGGTGATTACTGGATTGGGCTACATTTCAATGGTGCAAACTATGTATTTGAAATATATTTGGATGGAGAAGTGTTCTTCAGTACCACAACTGTTGAAGATGGCTGGCATCATACGGCACTTATAACTGAGACTGGGACTAATGGAGTTAAACTGTATCTAGATGGAATTTTGATTGAAGAATTCACTTCGTCAAATGACTTGGTCGGGTCTTCATCATTTAATTTAAGAATTGGGAATGAAGGCAGTTTTGATGCTGATCATTTTGAAGGACGAATAGATGAAGTAAGTATTTATAAGAAGGCCTTATCAAAGGCTGACGTTAATGCAATTTATTCAGCGTTCGAATTAAATTTTGAAACCGGTGCTGGTTTTGGAAATGCACTGCATTTCAAAGATGTTGACTATGTCTCATTGCCAATTGAGGTCGTTAGTGACCTCAATGACTTCACTTTTGAGACATGGGTCAAATGGGATGGTGGAGATGAAAATCAACGAATATTTGAGTTTGGATATGGAAATAACGAATATGTATATCTTACTGCAAATCGTTTTGGAATACGAAGAGCTGGTGAAGAAACACTTTGTTTTAATGGTGATTGTTCATTAACTATTCCTGTTGGGGATTGGCATCACATTGCTGTTAGTTATGATAATATTAATAATACAGTTGTAATTTATCTTGATGGAGATGAAATAACTAGATCTGAAAGCTTCTCTAATGATGCTGTGAATATCATGTCAACCTTTCTTCCTTTCAATAGAATCGGGTCTGGAGCTTTCACGACTAATACATTTAAAGGAGCACTTGATGAAACACGATTTTGGGCTGTAACAAGATCTCAAGAAGAAATTTCCTCATTTATAAACCTTCCTATTACTGGAGATGAGGATAATTTAATTTATTACTATTCATATGATCAAGGGGTAGCCAATGGTGATAATACCACAATGGATAAAGTGTTGCTGGGGCATTCATCAGCTGTAAATGGAGACTTGTCAGGGTTTGTACTTGATGGAGATGAATCTAATTTTATTTTGTCAGATGTTAATACGGGGAAATTAATCATTACAGGCATTAGTCCTCAATCAGCAATTCCAGGTAATGAAATAGTTATATCAGGCGTGGGGTTTTCACCCCAAGAGGGATTTAATAAAGTGTTTATCGGTAAAAAAGAAGCACAAATAGTGTCCGAAAGACTCAATGAAATAGTTGTAGTAGTACCGGATGTTGATAAGGGAGAGGCAGGGAATAATGAAGTCCAAGTATTGAATTCCAATGGTGCTTCCCAGGAATTTGGATTCACAACATTACTAAATGGTATAGAATCACCTTATTCATACACTGAGACTATACTTGTTGATGCTCTCATCAATGCAAACAAAGTTATTTCTTTCGATGCCAATGGAGACGGGTATTTAGATATTGTTTGTTCAGGAGCCGGTAGTGCTTCAGGACTAAGGACATTACTCTTAATAAATGATCAAAATAATGAGTTCCCAAGTCAAATAGAAATTTCGATTAAGGGATCATTAAGTTTGTCATATGGCGATATTGATAATGATGGTGATATTGATCTTTTATCAAGTGAAAGTGATGGGAATGATGATGTCACTGCTGTGATAGTATGGTATGAAAATGATGGAAATGGAATATTCAGTCCTCACATTATTGCAACAAACCTTTCGAAAGCATCTGATTTAGGAGATATTGATAATGATGGAGATTTGGATGTAGTGGCTAGTCTATATGCTGATGAAAAAATAGTGTCTTAC
>JAWUWD010000091.1:0-15943 GCA_034112085.1 Cyclobacteriaceae bacterium | reverse complement strand
GCCGAATACCATTACAACAAAAAACGTCTTCGAGAAATTGATAATCGCCTTCGTTATTTGCATAAGTGTATTGATGACTTTAAAATTATTGACTACCACCCAAACCAAGAAGGAAAAGTGAATTTTGGTGCTTGGATAGAAATAAAAAACGTAGAGAAAGGTCTTCAAAACCGGTTTCGTATTGTTGGTTACGAAGAGTTAATAGGTAACAAAGATTATATTTCTATGGACTCTCCAATGGCTAAAGCGCTTCTTGATAAAACTGTTGGAGATGAAGCTATTGTTAAAACTAAAATGGGTGATTTTGCCTGGGAAATTCTTAAAATAGAGTATCAGAAGTAGTATCACCAAAATAGATTACCCTATTATTTTTTAACTACCTTCTAACTTATACGAGTAATTATTTAGTTTTATAAGACAAGTTTGATAGCTCTGATTCAGGAACTTGAATAAACATCACTTTGGTATTGGAAGGCTTGTATGGCCGCTTAGGCAAATGGTTATATAATAACATTAAGTCTGCGCTGTGTCTCTGTAGCACGCAGGCTGACTACTCACTAAAATGATCTACCCCTAGATCATTTCTTAACGCTCGTGTCTCCTTGCCAAGGCATTCAGGTAAATAGACCGCACAAAGTCAACTCTAAACTTTGTCAAAATTGAGTTCTTAATTTAGTGAATTGTCTTTCTGACAATCACTTCATTGTCCAAAACTACATTGTAGCTCCAAATGAATTGGGCATCGTTTGACCCGTCATCAAATATGTCGGTATAATTGGTATAACTTGATTTATTATCTACACCTATTTCATCATTAGTGTAAGTAGTAGCACTTGGCCAATCAGAATCATCATAATCTATGGCTGTCCATGTACTAGGAACCTCCCAGTGAATAGCATAATAACTACTTCCATCGTTAGAATCTTCCTCATCACAACTAGATGATAATCGACTTGAACCGTTTTCAGATAAACATGATAGTGATTTCACAGGAGCCGTATAGAATGTTTGTGCTTTCCATGAATTATCAGTCACCGATATAATGTCGTCATTATCATCTTTAAACACTGCTACCATTCCTCCATCTCCTGCATGATGTGTGAAGCCACCGTTTTCTTCGGTTCCCAAGCCAAGATTTTCTTCCCAATCCACAAGTTTCATGGCCACAGTAAATGGCCTATTTACCCTAAATCTCACGAGGTCTGAGTTGAATTGGGTAAAAGGAACATTGTCTTTGCCTACGGCTGTACCGTTGACGTACATCTCAAAATAATTATCTGCAAATACATAGGCCGTGATCACTTCTCCATTGGCATCAATTTCTATGATATCAGACCCATCTAATGCAGCTGTTGCTGCAGCGGCCGTAGAGTATGTATTTCCACTGCAAGCGTTGTTCATGTCCGAAGCAAATGGAAAACTATTATCCGTATAATTTACTTCGGCCGGAACAGTCCATACAGTTCCATCAGTGTCCGTAATCGTACCTATTCCTGCAACTCTACCACATTCTAGTAGATTGGCTGTAGTAGTTGTGGCCAAACCTTGAGTGACTGATCCTGACCCGGTATAATCTGATTCACCTATTGTGTCAGTATTGTCAATAACAACATTCGCATCATCTTCGGAGCACGCCCAGGTATTTAGCACTATAAACAGCATTCCTATCCTTGTAATATTTATCATAATCTTATTGTAATATTTATAATTAAAATTAATTGACATCGTTAAAAGTAAGCTCAGCTGTACCGATCACTGTTACTGTTTCAATAGCAGCTGCTAACACTTCATAAGTCACCTCTAATGTACTTTGTTCAGGTAATGTAGCTGGTGTTTCTGACAGTGCATATATTCGAATAGTGTATTCGTGACTGCCTGATGATGGAGAACAAGGAGAAGTATAAGAAATGGCGGTGCCATCTTTATTGGCTCCAATATACCAAGGTCCGTCATCGGCAGTGCCATAAGGTATTTCAGAAACTGAAGGATCGATATTCCAAAGTAAAATATATGAATTCAGGTTAGTCAAGTCATCCGCATTAGGGTAATGAATCATAACTATTGCCAGAGATCCAGTATTAGATGGCACACCTGTCCAAGTCAACGGAATAGAATTCTCAATATCGTTCGTCTTAGACTCACATTTAAATGCATCTAATAGTTCTCCATCTACGATTGCCTCACTGGTTATAGCAAAGTCTGAGCTTGCATCATTTGTATCTGTATTATCTGCTACATAGCCCTCTGGTTGGATACAGGATGATAGGCTTACATCAGCATTTCCAAAACCATCTTCGTCTAGATCTTGATACCAATTGATTTCCGTGCAAGTCACGTCATCTTCTGAGCAACTAACCATACTGAAGAGACAACCTATAATCATCACTCGAATCAAACTTTTAATACTTTTTGAATTATCCATTATTACGTCTTTTCTGTGTGAGAATATTTTTATCGTTGCCATGTTTCTGTGGTTGTAGTACCATCTATATCGTTGAATATGAAAGTGAACAAGTCATTGTCATCCCAACTATAGTCTACAGATCCTTCCTTTCCATCACTGGTGTACGTAAGTAAATAGCCATTACCGGAAGTCTTCTCTTCAAGATTTGTGATGAGCAAATCATCACTATTGATTCCGTAAGGATTGCCTCCCCTAGGCGGGAATGCCATTGATTGGGGAGTAACTTGGTTTTGTGGAGATTCCCCTTCTAAAACCACTTCGCCTCTCATTGACCCAATCATATATGGGTAAGACTCCGTTCCGTGATAGTGATAACTACCTTCACCATCTTCATGACCATGATAAGAATCTAATGATTCCATTGCTGTTCCATCAGGTTCTGTTGACCCATAGACAGCAAATCCGTCTAATCCAAAGGCTATAGGCAGCGTACCAGAAGTGCTTTCTAAATGAAGTGGTGCTGTATGATAATGGTAATCATCACCTCTTCCAGAGTGTCCTCCAAAATCATCAAGCTCTCCTATTTCATTGGAGATTAAACCAGAGGCATTTATTGGGTTGAATATCGGAATACCATTCGAAGCGATTGCAATTGCTCCTCTTTGAAAATCTCCTTCTATACTTATAGGTGAATCTGCATATGCTGGGTTTAATGGTATTGGCCATGCATTATCTCCAGTGTAATCATGAGGAACTGGTACTTGGGCTATCCATGCCGTAATATTTACCATCATTTGATGATCAGGAATACCATTTGATTCTACATAATAATAACTCGCATCAGAAAATGTGCTTACGTTATCATAAGGAGCAAATGCTAAATCCATTGTTGCAGGAATATTAGCAGATACTTCAGTAAGGACTACCTCAACATCCATGACATCATCATCCTCGCTAGAACATGCATAAACTATCATAAGCAGTAACATACTCGCTACTAAAGACTTAAGTGATTTTTTCTTAACAAATAATATAGATAGGATAAACCCAATCATAAGGACAATCGCTATAGTAATCATCACAGAGTTACTAGATGATTCATGTTCTGGATGAGTCAAATTCACTTGTGCATTGACCTCATCAATCATCTTAGTCTTTTTGGATACATATAATTGATCCTTCTGTGATAGCTGGGTGAAGTCTACATGAACAATCTCTCCATTCTTCTTTTCCAGGTAGACTTCTTCATTCTTCTTCAAAAGAAATGAAGCAGTTACAGATTGATCATTATCAATCATCCATGTTTTGAGATTTGATTTTTCGCCATGACCACCTGGGTGGGAAAAACTTAAGCTTGTAATAAATAAGAAGGCTATTAGAACAATTGTTTTACATTTCGTATTCATAATTAGGTATTGGTTTTTGATTATTTGGTATGAATACGAGTAGCCAAGAAACTTACCCCACCCCCTAATGAAAAAATAATTCTAGAAAGAAATGCTCAACTGAAGATTGGGGGAGAATCCAATGGCTTTACGGTAAAGATTATCCGCACTAATGTTTGCCTGAAAGAGATTGATAATATTTTCATTATCATAAAGATTGAGCATGGATAATCCTATAACACCTTTCAATTTGTGTTCAGCTGGCCAAATTTGATAGGTGACCGATAGGTCCAACTGATGTTGCGCAGGAAAGCGGTCTGTATAAGGAATGTCTAATGATGTTGGAGCATCCGGGTTTTGATTATTTTCAGCACTCAAATCAGGAAGTATCACTGGCATTCCAGACATATAATTCCATGATAATGCTACATCCCATCTCTTAAGATCCAACAGCAACATTAGACTCATTATATGCGTCTGATCAAAATAAGTTAACCTCTTTTGATCAAAATCAGATATCGACTCACTTATAGAGTAGCTCACCCAAGATTCAATAGATTGCCACCTTCTTTTTACAAAAAAATCAGCTCCAATAGTAGACATCTCTCCTATACGGCTTTGACCTGGTCCCAGTGTTCGAAATTGAGTGATTCCATTGGTGTTTTTAGCATACACTTCTAGGTCTAGTATCCAGTTAGATTTTTCATAGGCTGCTCCGAACATTCCTTGCCACCCTTCAAGTACAGGAAGGCTATCATTTGCCACATGCCAAAATTGATTATCTACTCGAAAATCATCAAAATCACTTTTTAAATTTTGCTTAATGTATTGATGCGACCTGCCACCTGAGCTTTTAATAGAAAGATTATTAGTAGCCAAATAACTCAATGAGAATCTTGGATCAATATTTAACTGTTTTAACGGGGCATAATAATCAGTATGAACTCCCCAATTGGTAATCCATCTTTCGCCTATATTTTTTTGAAGATTACCATAAATGGTATTGACTTTTGCTGAAGTATTAATATCCTTTGATGGTGGCCCATCGTTTTTATCCTCTTCAAATGTTAGCTGTTGATTGGTGAATTCATAACCAAAACTGACCTCATTTTGGTTGTTTATTTTATGATTAAATCTAGAAACTAGCCTTATGTCATCAATCGAATTGGTGACTTCATCAAACTTTCTTAAAGCACCATTCTCTAATTCAGTATTGGTCTCATATATTTTAACCGAAGAAATAGTCAGGCTCATCTCAACAGTTGTCTTTTCAGATAAATTGCTATTCCAGCTTCCAGTGACACCCCAGTTATCTAAGTCAGAACTTTTCACTTCTTCTAAATTTCGGTTGTCAGAATTAAAAATATAAGCAAAATCATTGGTGATTTTAATAAAACTAAATGAAGCTCTGTTGTCCTCATTCATGTCATAAATTAGCTTACCATTTAAATCATTGAAGCCTATGTCAAATTGTTCCAATCGACTGTCTGATTGCACGATAGATGGAGCCAATTTACTGCCTTGAAAATTTAACTCTGAAAATGCTTGAAGCTTAGGTGATAGGTTACTGAAAGGATAGTTCGACCTAGCGGAAATATAAACACCTAATTTATCCTTAATAATAGGTGTATTAAACCTAGCAGCAGCATAGACGGTATTAGCCAAAATACCTCCTCCAGCCTTCTCGGGAATATCATTGCTAGTCTTAATATCAATGAGTCCTCCTACTCTACCTCCCCATTGCGCTGGCAATACTCCTCTCTGAATGGTCACTTTATCCACAACACCAGAGTTGAATGGAGAAACTGTGCCAAAAAAATGTCCTTTGTGATAGATTGGAATATTATCAAAATAAATCAAGTTTTGGCTGAATGTACTTCCCCGAATGTTAAGACTCCCTGATTTACCATCAGGCGTATTGATTCCTGGTACCGCTTTCAAAAGCTGCAAAATGTCTCCATCCGTTTCTCCAGCAAGTAAACTCAAGTCTTTCATATCAACCTCGATGCTGTGATCAGACAATTTCGCATCTATTCCACTGGTCATATAACCAACTATAGCTACCTCATCAAGCTCAATTGTGTGAGGTGTCAGATTGACTTTGTTATCATTAGAAAGTAAATCTGAGACAGCTAGTTTGGTAGATTCATGAAACTTTGATTGAATTAAAATTGAATCAGTGACAAATAACTCGGAGATAAGAAACTTAACTCCATCTCTTGGTAGCAAGTATTTCTTTTGTTGATCATTGACTTGAATAAATATAATTGGCAGATCTTGTCTTGATTCTACATCTTTCACTTCTAACTCAAGATCAGATCTGACAGGAATAATCAAAAACTCATTTTCTCCAATAACCTTAAATGATACTGGCACTAAACTCTCAATATCCGCCAGGATGTTTTTTAGCGTGTTATCCTTATTTATCTGAGGAAGTGTAAGGTTATTTAATAACGAATGATTGAAAGAAAAATTTGCGTCATAGCGCTCCTCAAGATGTTTTAAGATTTCTATTAACGGAACTGATGGAGCTGTACTATCTTCTTGGCTGTACGTCAAAATTGATGACATACTAAAACATAAAATCAGTACATAGATATGAATCGGCATATACAAAGATCGATCACCAGCTATTCAAAAACAACTACATCATCCTCAAGAGAATATGTAATTTCCATTGGGGTGAATATTGTATTCAATGCCTTGTCTAAATCATTATGATTCATTTTTCCATTGAATCTGAGCATTTGATATTCAGATGGTAGATCACCTTCAATGTTGTAATACTTTTTTAATTCTATTATCACTTCGGCTAAAGGAGTTTCATCAAAAACAGTATGGCCAACCATCCAGCCTGGCTTTAGAATTTTAAACTGATTTCGCTCTAATTTATTTCTTTCTAAGAATACGCCTTCACCGGCAGTGATCTTTTCGTTCTGTCCATTAGATTCAACATTTACTTTACCTTCATAACATTGCACTACAAACTTATTTACACTTGTAAATACATTGAACTCCGTACCAAGTACTTCCACGGACCCTTGATTAGTGGTTACAATAAATGTCGACCCTTTCTCAACATCAAAATAGGCTTGTCCTTTTAATCTTACAGATCGGGTATTCTTCCAATTTTTCTTTCTGTAAGTAATCCAAGAAGTGGCATCAATATGTACCACAG
Source organism: Cyclobacteriaceae bacterium (assembly GCA_034112085.1). Classification (GTDB taxonomy): domain Bacteria; phylum Bacteroidota; class Bacteroidia; order Cytophagales; family Cyclobacteriaceae; genus JAWUWD01. Next base: position 8,976 of record JAWUWD010000091.1, on the reverse strand, counting down.
AGCCATCAGGAAGCTCATGATCTATTGTCTCTCCTATTCCTGCTTCAATCATTATTTCTCCAGAACTCAAATAAGTATTCCAACCCACATAACCCAGAACGAAAATAGCAACTGCAGCCGCGTATTTTAAGAATGGCCTTAATTGAATTATTTTGGTTTCACTTTTCGAAGATTCGATCTGCTTTTTCAGCTCCAATAATCTTCCTTCAGTATCATGATTTGGAACAGTCCATGTGTCTATGTCATCTATTACATTCTTGAGTTCACCAAGTTCTCCTGATTCCTTAAGAGATTCTTTTTCTTCGGGACTAATCTCGCCATTGAGCCATCTCGATATCAGATTATTATGTTCTAAATGTTTATTCATTTTACTATTGACTCGCTTGGTTAGGTTTTACCCAACCCCCTCCAACAAATCTTATATATTTTTAAACTCTTCAATTTTAGATTTTAATTTGATTAAGGCCTTGGTCATCCGTTTCTCAACAGCAGTCTCACTTATTTCAAGTCTTAATGCAATTTCTTTATAGGTAAGTTTATCAATTCTATTAAGAAGAAAGGCTTCTCTTTGCCCATCTGGAAGTTCAGAGATAGCGCCCTCTATTTTAGTTCTAAACTCATCGGTACGTAGGATAAATAAGGGATCTTCATTGTCATTTTGCATAACTTGAGACTTCTCAAACTTCAATGACACTTTATTTGAGCGCATTTTATCAAGGAAAAGCCTATTGGCAATTGTATAAACAAATCCAACTACAGTGGCATAGACTACATCCCTGCATTTATTCCACAACTTGATAAAGGCTTCCTGAACCAAATCTTCAGCCATGGCCATATCTCCACATTTGTAATACAGATGGTTTCTGAGTTGCCCAGCATGTGTTCTGTATAAATCGCTGTAAACTTCCTGTTCACATATAGATTTGGATGTTGGCATTTATCTTTAATTGAATTCACCTTTCACGATGCAGTAAATTAGCAAATAATAATATCAACAAATGAAATCGAACATGTTAATAGTTGAGTGAGTCTAATATAGATTGGCACTTAAACTTGCTCTAACAATCTCGCTTTTGGTTTGTGATACTAGCTTTTTTGTAAAAAAAAGAGCCTCATGATGAAATCATGAAGCCTTTAACCACTAACCAATGAAACCAAATTCTTATTATTCCAAATAATTTGCAACTGCAGTTGCTCTGTCCGTAGCGTGAGATTTTAGCTCACTAACCGCTGATGAAAATTCTGAGCTAGAATTTAAAAAAGTATATCCATCAATTTCGGAAGTAGCGTACTCCTCAATTAATGCCGAATATGTTGAATAAGTAGATTGAATTGTAGTTGCATTGAAAGCACCATTCGCTATTTCTTGAACGAAACTATCATATTTTTCTTTGTACACCGCATCTTGATATAAATACCCAATGAGTGGCCATTGAGTTGTTGGCACATCTGAAAAGTCTAGTTGCGCAGAGCCACCCATTTTTCCGTTTTGTAACGCCTCATTATTGTCCCATGGAATCCAAGTTAGTTTTTCAGTGTCTGGATTATTATAGATGAAATAGTTGTGTGTCATTCTACCATAAGTGTCCCAATTTTGAATTACAGTATTTACAGCTAAATATTTTAAGAATACATCGGTGTCAAAAACTGCATCAAGATCTGATCTCCAGGCAAGTGCATCTGTAGTTCTGGTATCATCATGAAGGATTGCTAAAAGACTTTCTACATCTGAAAAATCAGCTTCATCCTCGTTATTTTTCTTAACATATTCGTCTTCATCAAAAGTTCCTATTGCAAAACTCGCAGCATCACCATCTGGTTTATACAAATTGCCATCGTCATCTGAAAATTGCTCATCTAAAACAGTGTCATCCACCTCCTCAACCAGAGTATACAGACCAAAATATTCAGGACCATCACCATGATCAACATAGAGGGTGTAAAACGCTGTGTGAGAAGCCACCAAACCAGCATTTCTAAATACATCAGTTGCTACTTTTTCACGAAGCATTGATTTATCATCAAAATTATTTTTAAGGCTCAATTTTTTAAAACCATAGAATCGTTGATTGTCAATCTGCGGATAATCATCTTCAAACTCATCAAAATCCAGCTTGAATGATAATTTTAATATGCCGTTTTGCCAACTGTTTTGTAAGCTAGAATTCCCCTTAAAACGTAGACCCACTTTGTACCATTCTGTATCATTGTAGAAAACTGATCCAGGGACAAAAATGGGGTTTTCTTCAGAAAAACTTCCGCCTCCAGGACCACCACCAATTCCAAAAGTTCCATATAAATCAGTCATGTCATTTAGCATTACATCCCAATTATCTTCGGAGATTACAAAGTCCAATCTTTTAACAGCGTTGTCTTCAAAGACTTCATCAAAATCTGGATCGGCACTTTTACTATGCGTGTCTGATGTCCAGTCTGTTGGATCAAAATCAATATCTTCTAATACTACGTCTCCTTGATAATCCTGGACACTTGTAGTTATTTCATTATCGTCATCATCGCAGGCGATAAAAAGAGAAATACTTAATAAGAAGAATATTGATTTCGTAAATCGCTGAACAGATGTTTTGTTTCTGGTAATCATATTTTTTTGTTTAGAGACCATGTTTTATTTCGTTGTTACCGGTTTAATTATTCTTGGGAGGAGGCCCTTGACTTTTTCTCATCTCCTGAAATTTTTCTGATTGCTCCTTAGTCAAAGTTGCTTCCAACTCTTCCCCCATTTGTTTTCGAGTGTCGTTTGCCTTTGACTGATCCTTCATAGATGATTCGTATTTTTCATGAATTTCCTCCCACAGTGTGATCTGTTCATCAGAAAGCGCCAATTCTTTAGTGGCCTTCTTGATCATTTCTTTTGCGGTAGGTGGTTTTGGTCTTTGTGACATTTGATCCTGTGCATAGATGAAGGTTGTTGTGCAGAATAAAACGAGAATTGAGATTGTCTTTTTCATATGTTTATTATTTAATTTTATTATTGTTCAACCCGATGTAATTTCCCTTATACTATCTTATCTACTCACTGAAAGTTGATTTACCCAACCCCCTTTTATGATTTTTTTAATGTTTTGATATCAGCGATCAATTGGCTTATGGCTGATCTATTCAATCCATTGTAAATTCCTCGGATGTGTTGATTGTCATCTATAAGAACAAAATTCTCGGTATGAATAAAATCTCCCATGGCCTTTTGAAGCCCAAGGTCTTCTTCTACGAAATACTGGTTCCTGCCAAGATCGTAGATTTCCTTTCTATCACCGGTAAGAAGATGCCATCGTTCACTGATGATACCTTTAGTTTCTGCATAGTCACTAAGCACAGATACACTGTCATATTCTGGTGTCACAGAATGAGAGAGTAACAATACCTCATCATCCTTGAGGAATGCATCTTGTACCAATGACATATTGGTAGTCATCTTGGGGCAGATCCCTGGGCAGCTCATAAAGAAAAAGTCCACAACATATATTTTGCCCTGTACATCTTTACGAGTGATCACATTGCCCAATTGATTTTGCAAAGTGAATGGAGGAATTTGATGAAAATCTTCTGGCACTGCTTCACTACTATCAAACCATTTAGGAGTGAATGTGGCTTCGTCATAATAAGGTAGTTGATCTACTCGACTACTGGCTTCTTCCAGGGCTGGCTGAGACTGTGAGGAACACCCAAATACTCCTAGGATAATACTGGCTACTGTTATTCTAATCATTGTACACAATTTTTTCTTTGTTTAACTCATAGCAAAGGTTCGAACGCTTCAGTCCGAAAATTCGCCCATTCTTAGCCTCATAGTTGACATAGATTTTACCATTCTCTCTCCACGCCTTTTGCATCCCATCTTCTTTTCCATTGGCAGTATGTAGCTCTTTGAATATACTGCCGTTGGCATACCATTGTCTTTGGACACCATTAGATTTTCCATTGACGAAGGTCGATTCTGATCTTTGTGCCCCAGTCGACCACCAAGACCATGATGTGCCATCAAGTTTATTTGATTTGTAGATGGCTTCATAACTCAAGATTCCGTTAGGATACCATTTTCTTCGCTGGCCATTTTTCTTGCCATCGAGATAGGCAATCTTCTCAGATATTTGACCATTTGGATAGTGTGCCACACTTATTCCGTTAAACAAGTCATTACCAAAAAATACCTGCCCCAAATCGGAATTGAGTGTCAATTGCTCAACCGAAATTCCCACCAGGAATAGACTACTGTCGTGATGCTGATAAAGGTTATTGTCAGTATCACTGAATAGCACAGCTATGGTTGCGATGAGGAAATAAAAATTAGTTAATAACATTGGCTGTTCCTTGATAATCACCTGGAAACAAAATGTAATATTGATTCAGGTAAAGTTCATTTTGAATATGGTAATGATACTCTTCCTCGTCATTGTACTTAGTAGTACTTGTGTGTCCACCAGAAGCATCTAAGCCTGTAGGATAAGTACCTGTTGAAGTACACTTTCTTCCATAGATAAAAAAGCCATCAGAGATAATACCGATTAAGTTGTCATCATCCTCCGACCAAGCAACCGGCTCAAGGTGATAGTGATAGCTCTGTGGACCTGTATGTGCACCGTTGTAGTCCAGAGAAGGCGCAGCATTGTCCAAAGGGACATTGGGACCTTCTTCGTCATTATATATCACTGAACCACTAACCGCTATCCCGATAGCACCTAATCCTGTTGAAGAAGAGGAGGAAGCCTTGGTGGGGATAGCAGGTACGTGCAATGCATATGACCCATTAAAGTCATCAATATTCCCAGGTGCCATTTGTGCTAGTGAGGTGACCGTTGGATCAACGAATAGATCATGGCCCGCGGACCAATAGGGAGATGTGTGATTAGGAAGACCATTAGTCTCGATGGATATCTCATCTCCATCAAGAAATATGGTAGTATTATCAGTGTCAAATACTGAGAATGCATCGGGTAATTCTGAAAGAGTTTCTTCATTGTTCCCTACTGAAGTAGGGTCTTCATCGCTACTGCAAGAAACCCAAAACCCCATCATCATTACTAGGGTCATTATACTAATCTTAATTTTATTCATGTCTTTGGTTTTTATGGTTTTAAAACTGTTTTATTCAACCCACTCAATCACTTCCGATGTGGAAATTTTCGTTTACTAATCTATCTACTCGTTGAAAGTTGATTTACCCAACCCCTTGTTCTAAGTTTTTTTTTATTTTCTTAGATTCAGTTAGTTATTGGTTGTAGGTGAGCGTGATTGGTCTGAGAAAGGCATTGACCAGATTAATCGATGGTATAAACCATGTGTTACAATGAATAAACTAAATGAAATAAGTCCTGAACTACCTTCTTCATTCCCTTTATTGCTCGTATCAATTTTAACCAGGTATTCTTATTTCGTTTAGATTTCTTAGTTGGTGGTGGTTAGTTACTCGCTGGTAATGTAAAATGTAATAGGAAGGAGGATGAAATTTTGGCCCTCGCCAAGGATTTTATAAAGCATAAACTGCTCATTTACCACACATTAGTCTAGCTAATTAATGACTCCAGTTTGGCATTAAGCATTTTTTTTTAAGCTAAAATGCCTTATTGAAATACAAGTACAAGAATCCGTTTCCCAGACTTTAAATGAAGAAGAAATATTATTTATTGCAGTCTACCAATTCACACACATTTGCCATTCCCCTCCTGCCAATAATGCCAAAAGAGTGCTCTACTCCTGCTAAGTGTAAAATGAAGTGCTTAGATGTGAAAAGAAGCCGCCCTGCAATCAGGCTCATCGTTAAATTGATCCACCGCATCATTTCTTAACACTCTGTCCTCCCTAAAACTATTAATCCCCTACTCAAAGACCTAATCTAAGTAACCCAGCATCAAGTGAGGGGCAGGCTATAACGCGATGCCATTATATATCAACTATAGTCATTTACTGGATACGGACAATTGCGGTTATATGATTATACAATAACATTATGTCTGCGCTATGTTACTCATAGCTTGCCCTCGCCAAGGCTACCATCCACAAGCCAACGCTCACCCCGCTATTCTGTAAGGCCAGCGCGCGCAGTAGAATAACCAGTTCTCTATATAACATAACAACACGAATGAATTCTATCAAGTACTACAGTAATCTCATATACTTCTAAAATGACTACAAGGGTTTAAAATTCTTGACATTATCATTTCGGTTTCTATCTATTAACTTGTTCAATGGATCAATACCAGCTTTTGTAGGTTTTTGATCTACATAAATTTCTAATTCTGTTATCTGGCTATTGATCTTGTGTTTCTTCAAATAAATCAATTGATCTTCTCCGTCCTCGCCTTCAGCATATACACCTATATTTATCCAATCATTTATGGATATGGATGATTCCACTCCCAAGCTATCTGTCCGATGCTTTATCGCTTCTACTGTCAGACCAACTTTGTATTTATTGGCAGAAATAGCTTCATAGACGACATCAGTAGTTTTATTCTCGTAAAGGGTAATCGTTTCGAATAAATCCTCAATAACGTATTGCAGACTGTCTGGTGTGACTTCCTTGAAATATCCCAATAAGTCTTCAGTAGTGGCATATCGGTTGGTTTGAAGCTCCCCACCAAACCCGTTCCAGTCTCTAATAAACCTTCTTAAAGCCATATTCACACTATCTTCTGAAATATAATCCTGAAAAGCGTACATATTGAGTACTCCTTTACCATAGTAAATGTATTTACCTCCATCAACCAATGCCAACGGTGTTTCATAAGTTGATTCATTGGCTCTTCCTAACAGGTATCTCTTCCTCTCTCCTGCCAAAATTTTCTCAACCTTTTCATCTGAAAACTCTTTCTTCATGACCATCAGTGCAGAATACTGAGCTAATGTTTCTAAAATCATATATCGACCTTCAACATTAGCTGCTATCACTTGCATACCCCACCATTGATGCGCTAGTTCATGCGCTGTCACGAAAAATGGCATATCGGCATCCTCTTCTTCATCAATATCCATAATAAATCCAATAGACTCAGAATAAGGCACCGTATTCGGAAATGATTGGGCAAATCCAGCATATCTAGGGAATTCCATGATCCTCATTTGTTGATATTGATATGAACTGAAATTAGCGCTGAAATAGTCAAATGAACTTTTCATTCCATTCATCATGCGATCCAGGTTGTAATCGTGCCCTTTATGATAATAAATTTCTAGGTCAACTGCTTTGCCCTGCCCATCACTTGGTTTCCATTGATCACGTATGATCTCATATTCAGCGGAAACGATGGAGTAAAAGTTGATCATGGGCTCATTCGACTTGTAATGAAAGTAGCTTCTCCCTTCATCGGACCAAGAGTTTAGTAACTTCCCTGGAGCAAGAGCTACTTGACTTGAGTCAGTTCCTAACACTATTTCAAAATTTATTTCGTAGCCCCCTCCACTACTTCGAGCATTCCTCAACTCTCGGGGATCATCTATCTTTGCTCTGGTAGGCCTCGGAGGCAAGTCATAACTCTTACGGTCGATATTGTTTCGCAATTCATATTTAGGATTGTATCCAATAGTTGGGAATTGATCGACATTGAAGAACGTTCCATTTTCTACGATTTGAGTATTGGATCCACGCTCTACAAATCCTGAAGTAGTATATGTTTGTTTGAACTCCATTTTTATACTATCACCAGCTTGTAATGGCTTGCTTAATTCATAGACATAGTGCCCAAACTCTTCATTTTCAATATTAAGAGATCCTCCTCCTGCTAAATGAATATCTTCTAACTCTATTTGTGAATCAATCAACTTTTGAACATGGATACTGGACAGAGGTTCTGTTCCGGTATTTTCAAGTATATAATGACCTTCTACCACGTAATTCCTATCTGCAGGATACAATTCTGCATTGAGCATCACATCAATTATTAGAGGTTGTGATAAATGTTCGTATTGTTTTAAAGTCTTCTCATAATTGGCCCTAAAGGTTTGTTGCGATGCTGGCGTTAAATAATCATTAAGCACATTGGTATTATAATAGATATAGCATCCTGACAACACAAAAACAGCAATCGCAAATACACTTAGTTTGATGAAGGGCTTAGTGACTCGCAATTTTCCAATTTTTAAACGATTCTTAAAGCCTGTCTCATTACCCCTAATGCTAAATAGAACGGCAATAATGAAAAGGATTAATGAAAAGGCTATCCAGTAGAGCTTTATCCAGCCATATGCAGCCAAAAAGTGGCCATAGCCATTCATATCAGAATAAGTAGCCAGTGCATCACCACCAAATTTGTATAAGCCGTGGTTATATCCAAATGCTTCCAACACCATGGTGCCTATGAAAAATAGAACAACAAGAATATGCCCCATAAATTTGTGGTTCGAAATCACCTGGAAGAAAAAAGAAACTATACTAAAAAGTGCTAGGAACGGGAATATTCCTACAAAAAAGGCCATGAAATAAACACCCAATTCATATTGGTAATACCCGCTGGCTGTTTGAAACAGCATACCGGATAAGATCAACCCAAAAATTAGTACGACATAGGTAAGTAATAGACCAAAGAATTTACCTGCTAAATTGATGAAATCATTGGTGGGCAGAGCATCATAGATCAAATCCACCTTGGCATCTCTTTCTTTCCAAATTAATTCCCCAGAAAAGAACACCAGAATAATTAAGAAAAATAGTAATGACAACTCTTGGAGTTCCTCAACAATCAAGTATGTTCTTGGATAACTATCTACACCGAAGGTAGTGCCTAAGCTAATGGAGTTGACATAAATAATTACCATGGCACAGATCACTATAGCCCAAAAAGAGGTTTCTTTCAGTATTGACTTGAAATAAAATAGTGTGCCTTGTACAAGTTGTCGAATAGACATGATCACTCCTGTCTCCATCGGAAATACTGGAATTTCAATGGACGAATTCTTTTGAATTGATTTATCCTTATCACTCTTGGTATCAATAGCCTGCTTTTTGAATAAACCATTTCTAAC